>NZ_JANJFE010000010.1:0-257883 GCF_024623505.1 Microbacterium sp. zg.B48 | reverse complement strand
GACTGGCCTCTGTTCACCCGCCCGCGGTGCTCCCCGGCCCCCCCGCGGGGGCCCCCCCCCCCCCCCCCCCCCCCGCCGGAGACGACTACTGCGCGGTCAGCTCGGCCAGCGCGGCGCGCAGGTCGGCGACCGGCAGCTGGACGATTGTGGCCTCGCCGCGCTTCTCCTTCTCGAGCGCCGAGACGACCCGGTCGTCCCGGTAGGTCTTCTCCAGCAGCGCCCACGCGGGGTTGTCGGCGTTGTCCGCGGTGGTCGCGACGACGATGACGTACGGGCTGGATGTCGCGGCTGAAGAATCCTCGAGCACGAGCGCGTCCTTGCTGGTGATCTTCAGCGCCGGGTCGAAGTCGTCGGTGGCCACGACGACCGCGTCGATGGTCGGATCGGAATACGCGGTCTGCACGGACTCGTGTGCGATGCGCACCAGCTCGATGTTGTCCGGGTTGGCGGTGATGTCCTCCTCCGTCGGGAAGACACCCGCATCCGGGTCGACCTCGAGCAGGCCGGCGGTCTGCAGGATGAACAGCGAGCGAGAGAAGTTCGCCGGGTCGTCGGGGACCGCGATGCGGGCGCCGGCCGGAATGTCCTCGACCGAGTCGCCCGAGTCGGAGAAGAGACCCCAGGCGGAGATGACGGTGGAGAAGACGGGGGTGATGTCGGCGTCGTTCTCCTTGTTGAACTGGCTCAACCAGGCCACGTGCTGGAAGGAGTTCGCGTCGACCTCACCTTCGACCAGGGCGGTGTTGGGCAGGTACGGGTCATCGAAGTTGATGAACTCGATGTCCAGGCCGTTCTCACGTCCGACCTTCACGATCGCATCCTGGAAGTCGCTCTGCGCGGTGTCGGCGATCGTGAGCGGGATGAGCTCTTCGTCACCGCCCGCGGTGGCTGAGGAGTTCTGCACGACGATCGGGATCGTGATCGCAGCGACGATGGCGATGACGGCGACGACACCGACGATGATGCCGATCCGGCGACGGGACTTCTTCTTCGCCAGATGCGCGTCGATCTCGGCGTGGGTCGAGTTGTCGTTACTCAAGAGCTTCTTCTCCGAAAGTCGGGGGCGGTGTCCGGCGGGGCGCGCAGATCATCTGATTTCCAGCCTGAGTGCACCGCGGCATCCGCCGAAATCGTGCGACCCGGGGCGTAACACCGCGACCCGGACGGGACCGGGGACGCCAGAACGCGCCGTGCGGGTTCGGTCCCGTACGACGCGTTCTGGTATGGAGAAGCTAGCTTCGCTGGGCGCTTCGTCGGCGGGCCTGAGTGATCAGGAAGCCACCTCCGATGGCGCAGAACGCCGCTGACAGCAGGATCCAGAGACTGGATCCGTCGTTGCCGGTCTTGGCCAGCGTCTTGCTGTCGCCAGCTCGCGCGCTGTCGACGGCGGGAGTGACTGCGGAAGGCGTTCCGGCCTGCGGGGTGCCGGGGGCACCACTGCCGAAGCCGCCACCGTTGCCACCGTTGCCGCCGATGCCACCGTTGCCACCGGCTGAGCCACCGTCACCAGTGCCGCCGCCACCTGTGCCGTCGGTGCCGCCACCGTTGCCGCCATTGCCACCCGTGCCGCCACCGCCACCGACGCCACCGGTGCCGCCACCAGCGCCACCATCATCGGCGCCGCCACCACCTGTGCCACCGCCACCAGTGCCACCGCCACCACCGATGCCACCACCGGGGTTCTCACCGCCGACGCCACCACCGGGGTTCTCACCACCGGGGTTCTCACCACCGGGGTTCTCACCACCGGGATTCTCACCACCGGGATTCTCACCACCGGGATTCTCACCACCGGGATTCTCACCACCGGGATTCTCACCACCGGGATTCTCACCACCGGGATTCTCACCACCGGGATTCTCACCACCGGGATTCTCACCACCGGGATTCTCACCACCGGGATTCTCACCACCGGGATTCTCACCACCGGGATTCTCACCACCCGGGTTCTCACCACCGGGGTTCTCGCCATCACCAGGTTCTTCACCCGAATCGGCGCACCCGGGATCAACGAAGACGTTGTTGTCCAGCGTCACCTCGCCGTTGCGGGCAAGGGCGCGGCCCGTAACTTCTGTGCCGGTCGTCACCGTAATGGACGTGAGAGCCATGATGGTGCCGACGAAGTCGGAGTTGGTGCCGAGCGTCGCCGAGCTGCCGACCTGCCAGAACACGTTGCAGGCCTGCGCTCCGCCCGTCAGGGTCACCATGCTGGCCGAGGCGGTGGTCAGCGTGGAACCCATTTGGAATACCCAGACCGCATCCGCGTCCCCGTTGAGGGTCACTTCTCCGGTGAGCGCCATCGAAGAGCCCGAGGTGTACACGCCTTCGAGCAGCGTGCGTCCACCGAGGTCCGCGCTGATCGTCTCGCCCAACGGTTGCGCTACGGCACTGTTGTATGCCGTGACCAGGTCCACCTTGGCCTGCGCGGCGTGGGCGTCAGCGGAGTGGGTGGTGCCGCCCGTGACCAAGCCCGGCGGGAATCCGCTGATCGCGGTTCCGGGGTGCACTCCGAGATCCCCATCCAGGGTGCTGGGACCGGTATTCGTCACGGAGGCTCCACCGAGGACGACGTACGAATCTGCGGTCCCGAGGTCGATCGGAGTTGCCGCGGCGTAAGCGCTCGGGATCACGGCGGTCAAGCCGGCCAGAGTCATGCCGAGCGCGACGGCCGCAGCAGCGGCGGTGCGATATGGTCGCCGGGCGTGCGTCAGCCGGGCGGGTTTGGACGTATGGGCTCCCATGGGAACCGCCTTCTCACCCCAGAGATGCCGGGGGCACGGCCCGAAGTGAGCCACTTTTCACAGTAGATCCATAGACTACTTTTCCCTAAGAAAACCCGAAGATGGCCGGTACTGTTCATGCGAGGCTGGGAATACGCCTGCGTAATCGGTTCATAGCCCCGGTTTGGTGGGTGGCTACACCCCCCATCGGCTACCTTCATTGCCTCGAAAATGCCATTCCCCGCATGCTCTGCAAAAGGAACGGGGGTTTCTCCCGGTGCGGGCGGCACACGGACCGTCTATCGTGCGGCTATGGAGACAGACCCCCTGCCGCCGAGCGTCAACGACATCCTGGAATGCGTGGGCGCCGCCGCAGCGCCCAGTGGGCACGTCCCCCGCCGCGAGGAGGACCAGGTCAAAGCCGACATGATGAACGTCCGTGAACGCTGGATGCCGGTGGACCCACGTGCGTTTCAGATCAAGTGCTACGAGGCCGGTCTCACCTCCCAATCCGCCGGTGCGCTGGTCGGCTTTCTGCGACACATCCAGCGCGGAGGGTCCCTGCGCCCGCGCGACAGCGCGTTCCGGTTCCCGCAGAGTCCCGAATCGGTGAATCCGGGTGAGGACGCACGCACGCCCGTGGGTCAGCGGTAGGGGTTCGCGGATTCCCCGTCGCCGGCATCCGAAATGCCCGCAGCATGGCCGCGATCCCACGCGTCGCCTCGCGCTTCGAGGTCCCGCGACAGCGCGTCCGTGTCGAGGATGCGCCTCGCCAGGCGGACCCACTCCCCCCACGACCCCTCGACCGCCACGGAGTCGTGAGCAGTGCCGCGCACCTCCCAGCGGTCCACCGCATCCGCGGGCCGGATCGAAAGCTTCCCGACGGCGATCGTGGTGCGGCGTGGATCCGGCATGGTCTCGGCCTTTCTGCTGGTGGCACGCACATGCTCTCACGCGACGAAGATGTCACACCCGTTGTCCGGCCGGTGTCTCATGTCAAAGACCGCCCACGACCCCGGGAGCACGAGATGACCGACCACACCCGCATCCCCGCCGCACCGATCACCGGAGCATTCGGCGCCCTCGTCACATTCGCCGCTCGCCGGATGACCGGACGAGTTCCGGACTCGGTCGGCGTGCTGTGGCACAACAAGGCCGTCATGAAGACCGCGATGGGCGCCGGCCGCAAGGTCGAGGGGTGGCACGCGCTGACGCCCGAGCTCTCCTCCTATGCCGCCATGGCTTCTGCCGCCACGATCGGCTGCAGCTTCTGCCTGGATCTGAACTACTTCATGGCGCACAATCACGGGCTGGACGAGGCGAAGGTGCGTGAGGTCCCCCGCTGGCGGGAATCCGCGCTCTTCAGTCCCCTGGAGCGGAAGGTGATGGAATACGCCGAAGCGGCGAGCCAGACACCTCCCGCAGTCACCGACGAACTCTCCGACGCTCTGCTCGCCGAGCTCGGACCCGCCGCGCTGGTGGAACTAGCCGCTCGCGTGGGTTTCATGAACATGAGCGCGCGCATGAACCTTGCCCTCGGCATCCGCTCGGAGCACTTCGCAGACGCGTGTGGGTTGGCTCCGCTGGCAGCACCGCCGGCCGTCGCCGACGCTGCGTAGGATCGCCGGCATGAGCCACCCGAGCCGGCATGAGGACGATCCGTTCCTCGTCCATCGCGGGCTGCTGTTCACTGTGGCCTACGAGCTTCTCGGATCCGCCGCCGACGCCGAGGACGTGCTCCAGGAGTCCTGGCTGCGCTGGGCAGCCGTGGATCAGGCCGAGGTCCGCGAGCCACGTGCATACCTCGTGCGCATCGTCACGCGACAGGCGCTCAATCAGCTGCGCACGGTGGCGCGCCGGCGCGAGGAGTACGTCGGGCCGTGGCTTCCGGAGCCGCTGCTGACCGGTCCCGACGTCGCCGCCGACATCGAGCTGGCAGAGAGTCTGTCCATCGCGATGCTCACCGTGCTGGAGACTCTCGGCCCGGCCGAACGGGCAGTATTCGTCCTGCGGGAGGTGTTCGACGTCCCGTACGACGAGATCGCGGATGCCGTCGGCAAGAGCCCCGCGGCAGTGCGGCAGATCGCGCACCGGGCGAAGGCGCACGTGTCGGCGCGGCAGCCGCGGATGCGCGTGGTCGCGGCGGAGCACGAGGAGGTCGTCGAGCGGTTCGTGAGAGCGCTGAACACGGGCGATCTGCAGGCGCTCATGGACGTGCTCGCGCCCGACGTGGCCTCGGTGGCAGACAGTGGCGGCAAGGTGCGCGGAGCGGCGCGGGGACCGATCGTCGGCGCGCAGCGGCTCGCGCGCTACCTCACTGGCAACCTCGCGAAGGTCGAGGGGACGCTCACGGCCAGCACCGCGCGCGTCAACGGACAGGCCGCTCTCCGGGTCGAGCTGGATGGCCAGCTCATGGCGGTCGTGACCTTCACCGTCGAGCACGGACTGATCACGCGGATGTACACGATCGCGAACCCGGACAAGCTCGGACGACTGGATGAGGAAGCGTCGCTCAGTCGGTGATCGCTGCTGCGTTCCGGACGGTGTCCCCGGTCCGCTGCCCTCGGTAGGGTGACGCATGGAGCTGCCGGGCCGTGAGGGAGAAGCACCAGGGTGTTCGACACGATCGTGATCGGGGCAGGCGTCGCCGGACTCACCGCCGCACGACTGCTCGCCAGGGCAGGGCGGACCGTGGTGGTGCTCGAGGCCCGCGACCGCGTGGGCGGGCGGGTGTGGACCGACCGGCGCGACGGCCTGGTCACCGACTTGGGCGCGTCGTGGATCCACGGCATCAACGACAGCCCCGTCGCAGCGGCGGCCGAGGCCTTCGGCATGCAGACGATGGAGTTCACGGTGGGCGGCTACCAGCCGGACAGCCGCCCGATCGCCTATTACGGCCCCGACTGCTGCAGACTCTCGGATGCCGCGGCGCGGAGCTTCACGCAGGACATCCACGCCGTCGACTCGACGCTCCTCGATGTGGTCGCGGCGTCCTCCCCCGATGCCTCCTACCGCGACGTCACCGACGCGGCGCTGGACTTCCAGGGCTGGGACGAGGAACGCCTCCAACGGGTGCGCGAGTTCCTCGAGCACCGCGCCGAGGAGCAGTACGGGGCGTGGATCGAGGACCTCGCCGCGCACGGCCTCGACGACGACGCCATCGACGGGAATGAGGTCGTGTTCCCGGACGGGTACGACCGCCTTCCCCTGCGGCTCGCAGAGGGCCTCGACATCCGTTTCGCGCACGTCGTCTCGCGCGTGCAGTGGTCATCGGAGGGCGTCGTCGTCACCACCGACCGCGGCAGCTTCGCCGCGGACACGGCAGTGGTGACCGTGCCGGTCGGCGTCCTTCAGTCCGATGCCTTCCGCATCGAGCCACGCCTCCCTTCCCCTGTCGCCGATGCGCTGGGCCGGCTCAGGATGAACGCCTTCGAGAAGGTGTTCCTGCGCTTCCCGACCAAGTTCTGGGACGACGATGTCTACGTCGTGCGCCAGCAGGGACCGCAGGGCCGCTGGTGGCATTCCTGGTACGACCTCACCGCTGTGCACGGTACGCCCACGCTGCTGACCTTCGCCGCCGGACCCGCCGCCATTCAGACCCGCGGCTGGGACGACGACGAGGTGGCCCGGTCGGTGCTCGGGCAGCTGCGTCGTCTCTACGGCGCTCGGGTCCAGAACCCCACCTCCGTGCACATCACGCACTGGCAGGACGACCCCTTCGCCGGCGGGTCCTATGCCTACATGACCGTGGGTTCCACGACCGCCGACCACGACGACCTCGCCCGCCCGGTCGGCGGCGTGCTCCATATCGCCGGGGAGGCGACCTGGACCGAGGATCCGGCGACCGTATCCGCGGCACTGCACTCCGGCCACCGCGCGGCATCGCGCATCCTCCACCGCGAGATCCCGATCGCCGACGCGTGGACCGCTGCCACGACCGGGAGGTTCCCATGACGGACGTGATCATCGTCGGCGGCGGTCCGACGGGCATGATGCTCGCCGGCGAGCTGCGGCTGCACGACGTGCAGGTGCTGGTCCTGGAGAGGGACACCGAGCCGAGCCGCCTCGTCCGGTCCCTCGGCCTGCACCCGCGCAGCATCGAGATCCTGGATCAGCGCGGGCTGCTGGACCGGTTCGTCGCGCAGGGCCGGGAGTATCCCGCGAGCGCCCGGTTTGCGGGCATCGACAAGCCGTGGCCGCCAGACCTGGACACGGCGCACGGCTACGTCCTCGGCATCCCCCAGCCGGTCACCGACCGTCTGCTGACCGAACGTGCCGCCGAACTCGGTGCCCAGATCCGCCGGGGCGTCCAGGTCACCGAGA
Source organism: Microbacterium sp. zg.B48 (assembly GCF_024623505.1). Taxonomy (NCBI): domain Bacteria; kingdom Bacillati; phylum Actinomycetota; class Actinomycetes; order Micrococcales; family Microbacteriaceae; genus Microbacterium; species Microbacterium sp. zg.B48. The sequence continues at coordinate 250,840 of NZ_JANJFE010000010.1, read as the reverse complement.
TCGAGCAGGATGCCGACGGAATCACGGTCGGCATCGCCGACGGAACGCGATTGCGCGGCCGCTGGCTGGTCGGCTGCGACGGCGGCCGCAGCGTCGTGCGGCGGCGACTGGGAGTGGAGTTTCCCGGGGAGCCGGCTCAGACGGAATGGCTGCTCGCGGAGTTGGAGGTCGCGATGCCGGCCGACGAGGTGGCCGCGGTGATGACCGAGGTGCGGCAGACTCACCGCGGGTTCGGCATCGGCCCCGCCGGCTACGGACTGCACCGAGCGGTGGTCCCCGCCGCCAGCGTGTCCGAGGACCGCACGACGCCGCCGACTCTGGAGGAGTTCCGGACCCAGCTGCGCGCGTACGCGGGCACGGACTTCGGGGTGCACTCTCCGCGCTGGATGTCCCGGTTCACCGATGCGACCCGGCTGGCCGAGCAGTACCGGTCCGCCCGGGTGTTCCTGGCCGGCGATGCCGCACACGTGCATCCCCCGTTGGGCGGCCAAGGGCTGAACCTGGGGATCCAGGATGCGTTCAACCTCGGCTGGAAGCTCGCGGCTCAGGTGAGCGGCTGGGCGCCCGCTGACCTGCTGGACACTTACGACGTGGAGCGGCGCCCGGTCGCGGCGGACGTGTTGACCACGACTCGAGCGCAGTCCGAGCTCATCTCTGCAGAGCCCGGTCCGCAGGCGGTGCGGGCTCTGCTGACCGACCTGATGGACTTCGACCAGGTGAACCGGTTTCTGATCGAGAAGGTCACCGGAATCGGGATCCGCTACGACTTCGGCCCAGCGGAAGAGCCCGTCGGCAAACGGCTGCGAGACATCCGTCTCTCACATGGTCGACTGTACGAACTCATGCACCGCGGGCGCGGGCTGCTTCTGGATCAGACCGGTGCGCTCTCCGTGGAGGGATGGCGTGATCGGGTCGATGCGGTCGTCGACACCACCGACGAGTTGTCCGCACCGGCCGTGCTGCTGCGACCGGACGGTCATGTGGCGTGGATGGGAGATGAGCAGCGCGGGCTGCTCGTCGCTCTGCGCCGATGGTTCGGGACGGCGGGGCCGTAGTCGGGACGACCACCGCCGGCCCGTGACCGACCGGCGCCGACTCTAGGAGGCTGCCCCGTCGGTCGCGATCGCTCCCGCCGTCGGGCGCCGCGTCGACTGGTCGCGGATCATGCGGGCGATCCCTGAGCGCAGCTGCACGAACTGGTCCAGCTCGCGGGTCGAGACCTGGTCGCGCGGGCGCGGCAGGTCGACGTCGATGGTCGCCACGATCGTCGAGGGCGACTTCGAGAGCACCAGCACGCGATCGGCCAGATAGACGCTCTCGTCGATGTCGTGCGTGACGAACAGGATCGTCATGTCGAAGCGTTCGCGCACCGCCAGCATGAGGTCCTCGAGCTCGGCCCGCGTCTGTGCGTCCACGGACGCGAACGGCTCGTCCATGAGCAGGATCTTGGGCCGGTAGGCCAGCGCACGAGCGATCGCGACCCGCTGCTGCATTCCCCCGGAAAGCTGCCACGGGTACTTGTCGGCCGAGCCGGTCAGCCCCACCGCGTCCAGGCTTTCGTCGACCCGTGCCTTGCGCTCCGCGGCGGTCAGGCCGCGTCGGGGCAGGACGAACGCGATGTTGCCCGCGACCGTGCGCCACGGGAACAGCGACCGGCTGTAGTCCTGGAAGACCAGGGCCAGGTCGCGCGGAACGCCGAGCACGGGCTCGCCCTGCAGGAGTACGGTGCCGCGCGTGGGCTTCATCAGCCCCGAAAGGCAGCGCAGCATCGTGGTCTTGCCGCAGCCGGAGGGCCCGACGATGGAGATGAACGACCCCTCGGGGACGGTGAAGTCGAGCCGGCCGATCGCCTCGTGACGCTGGCGGCCTTCGTAAACGTGACCCAGACCCTCGATCGTCAGCAGGTCGGTCGCAGTGGTGGTGATCGTCATGACAGTCCCTCTCGTGCGCCCCGGTGCCATCTGGTCACGCGTGATTCCACCAGGGCGAGGATCGCGTTGAGTACGTAGCCGAGGATGCCGAGCAGGAGGATTCCTGCCCACATATCCAGCATTCGGAAATTGCGTTGCGCGCCGAGGATGACGAAGCCGATGCCGTCCGGCTTGCCCACCATCTCGGAGATGACCATGACGATCAGCGCGACCGACAGGCTCACGCGCAGGCCCGCGAAGATCTTGGGAGCTGCGCTCGGCAGCACGACGCCGAAGAAGATCTTGCGGCGGTCGAACTCGAACACGCGCCCCGTGTCCAGGTGCAGCGTCTCGACGGACCGGACACCGTCGATCGTGTTGAGCAGCACCGGCCAGATCACCGCGAACGCGATCAGCGCCACCCGCATCTCGTTTCCGAATCCGAGCAGGATCAGGAAGATCGGGATGAGGGCCGGGGGCGGGATCGCGCGAACGAAGTGGATGATCGGCTCGACATAGTCGCCGAGCACGCGGCTGCGGCCGATCGCGACACCCAGCACGATGGCGAAGGCCACCGCGATGGACCAGCCGCCCAGCATCCGGACAAGGCTGGGCACGATGTCGGTTCCGACACGTTCGGTCAGGAACAGCGACGACGGCGGTCCGGAGAACCAGATCGCCACGAACCGCTCGATGATCGCCGAGACCGGCGGGAAGAACGGGGACTCGGCGATGCGGGCGGCGAGCTCCCACACCAGGCCGAGGGCCAGCAGGGCACCCCAGCGGATGCCGAATTCCCGGAGTTTGCGAAAGTCCCGACGAGGGCGTCGGACGACACCCATCCAGGTGGTCTTAGTGGTCGCCTCGGTCATTCCGAACCCTTTCCGGTCTGACGCAGGGCCGGCTGCCACGACAGGAAGCGGCGCTCGATGAGCACGAGCACTCCGTTGATGGCCAGTCCCAGCAGTCCCGCGATGATCGTCGCCGCGTACACGAGGTCTGGGCGGTTGCCGGTGGCGCCGGCATCCAGCATCCATCGCCCCAGTCCGTCGGATGCCCCGGCGAGCAGTTCCGCGCTGACCGCGACGATCAGCGCCACGGATGCCGCAATTCGGATGCCGGTGAAGATGAACGGTGCGGCGCTGGGCAGCGACACCGAGAACAGGGTGGCGACGCGTCCACGGCCGAAGCTCTGGGCCGTCAGCTTGGCGATCGGGTCCACGTCGTGCATGCCGTAGATCGTGTTGAAGAGGACGGGCCACAGGGTCGAGAAGACGATGAGCGCGATCTTCATCTCGGCGTCGTTTCCGAACACCAGGATGGCGAGTGGAATGAGCGCGACCGACGGAATGGGGCGCAGGAACTCGATGACCGCCCTGCTCGCCGAGTACGCGCCGCGGGAAGATCCGAGAACCACCCCGATCGAGACGGCCACGACGATGCAGATCAGCAAACCGATCCCCCACGCCTGAAGCGTTGCGAGCACGGCGCCGATGAAGCCCGGGTCGACGAGCAGCTCGGCGGTGCGGACCAGCACGAGAGAGGTCGGGGGCAGGAATGCCGAATCGACGATGCCGGAGCGGGAAATGAGCTCGGCGACGACGAACAGGACGACCAGCCCGATGGCGCCGCGGATGATCGACTTGCGTTTGGCCGAACCGGCGCCGGGAGTGGAACGCCGCCGGGCACGTGCCGGGGTCGGTGTCTGGGTCAGGACCGCCAAGGGTCACCGCCTCCATTGTTCGTGGGAGTGGAATCCGGGCTGGCCGGAGGAGGCCGGACGGAGGCCCGAGGGTACGGGCCTCCGTCCGGGTACGTCACTTGCCTTGCCAGGCGTACTGCGAGAGGTCCTCAAGCGGCTCCTCGAGCAGGCCGTACTTGAGCATCAGCTTCATCGCGCTCTCGGCTCCATCGGTGTTGGGCGTGCCGTCCTCGACGAAGCTCGGCGACGTGATGGCCGCGGCCAGCTCCGGCGTGAGCGTCGTGAACGTCGGCAGGATGTCGATGAGCACCTGAGGGTCGTCGATGGCCAGCTTGGTGGCCTTGTCCATCGCACGCACGAATGCGGCGACCACGGCGGGGTTCTCCTCGGCGTAGGCACGCGAGGTGTTCCAGGTCACGATCGTGCTGTTGCGCTGCGTCTGGTTGCACACCGACGTCGCGAGGATCGAGCTGAGTCCCTGCGACTTGCCGATGGTGATGAACGGCTCCGGGACGAAACCGGCGGCGATGCGACCCTGTGTGACGGCCGCGCCGACCTCGGGGAACGGCACCTCGACGAGCTCGTAGTCGCCCTCCTCGAGCCCCGCTGTGGCGAGGCAGTCGCGGATCTGGGTCTCGGTCGCGGAAGCCAGCGTGTTCACCGAAAGCGTCTTGCCGCGCAGGTCCTCGACCGACTCGATGCCCGAGCCGTCAGCGGCGATCAGGCCGTTGATGCCCTCTTTGTCGGAGTCTGTGCCCTCACGGACGACCTGGATCTCGAGGCCCTGCGACACGGCGCTGAGCACGTTGGTCCAGGTTGCGGAGCTGAACTGCAGGTCACCGGAGACGAGCTGGGTGACGCCGACAGCACCGCCGGCGATGATCTCGATGGTGACGTCGAGGCCTTCTTCTTCGAAGTAGCCCTCAGCGTCGGCGATGTACAGCGGCGCGTAGTCACCGGCGGGCAGTGTGCCCACGGTGATCGCGACCGGCTTGGCCGGATCCAGGGTCTGCTCGGTGTCGCCCGCCTCGGGCGCGGCGGAGCCGGAGCAGCCGGCCAGCAGGCCGACCACGGTGATGGCCGCGGCGACTGCTGCGACGCGTGTGCGTGTGCGTGGGAACGTCATTGGTGTCCTCTTGATCTCTTCTGCGAGATAGTGCATACCGGCCTACGGGAGTCGGTCCGGATAGTTACAGGCTAACTGAATACCTCGGGAATCGCAGGTTGCCTGAATACATTTAGATCACATTTGGGACACGTGGACATGGCGCAGGATCGTCTGTGGTGACGGCGGCGCAACGAACGGCGAGGACGCTCAGGACACGGTGCTGGTGCCGGTGCCGGTGCGGCAGCGAGCTGCGGTGGCCGCCGGACCGCGCGTTAGAACGGCGGACGATCGGTGCCGTGCACCTGGGGGCTCCCACCCGAAACGGTGAACACGGGCACCCGACGCTCCGGTGCGACGACGTATCTCCGACCTGAAGGTGACATCCATTCGACGGCACCGCCGCTGTCGGGCAGCTGTCTGAGATGCCAGCCGCCGTGGTGTTTCACTTTGTGATGGCCCTTGCACAGTGGGGCCAGGTTCTCCAACGAAGTGGCGCCTCCGTGCTCCCACGCGATCGTGTGGTCTACCTCGCACCGGGATGCCGGCATCCCGCATCCCGGACCCATGCACCGGTCGGCCCGCCATTTCACCAGTCGTTTCAGCGCTGCCGGCGGCGAATACTGGGTGCGACCGACCGAGAGGATCATGCCCGTCTCGGGGTGCGTGAGCACGCGCATCCAGGTCGCATCTCCCCCGCACAGCTCCCGAGCTCGCGCGATCGGGATGGGCCCGATGCCTTCGACGGTCGCCGGGTCTGCACCGGAGGCCACGACCGCCTCGTCCGAATCCTCGAGCAGCGCGAGCGCAGGTACCGTCACGACGACGGTGGCACGGATGCCGCGCGCCTCGCTGGGATGCGCGGCCATGGTGCCCTCGATCAGGAGGTCTGCCATCACGTCTGCACGTATCTGATCGAGGGTGCGTGTCTCGCCGTCCTGGGCGAGGATCGTCTTCGCGATCGCGGTCGCGCGACCGTACGCCGCGTGAGCTTCGACCTGAGGGCCGAGCAGATGCGTCCACGCCATGCCGTCCTCGACCGGCTCGACATAGACCCTCCGCTGGGACAGCGCCGCTTCGTGGCGCTCGGCGAGAGTCACGACACGTGCGGAGTCGACCAGGTTGCGCAGGGATCGGCGGAATTCGCCAACAGGCTGCTGTTCGGCAAACGCCAGCGCACGATCGAATACTCCGGCGCGAAGCTGGGGGTCCAGTTCGTCGAGACCGCCCACCAGGATCTCGGCGTGCCGCTCAGTGATACGAGCGCGTTCGAGGGCGTGCAGGGCTTTCGGGTAGCGATGCACCATCGCCTCCGCGAGCGCGATCAGGTTGCCCGCCGCGTGCTCGGTGATCCGACTCGCCGAGGCCAGCTCGAGCCGTAGTCCGCGCAGCACAACGTCGGTGAAGCGCTGACCGGCCGCTTCGGCATCCGCGAGATACGCCCGCCGCAGCAGATCGATCTGCCCCAGTCGCTCCGCCGCCCACATCGCCATCGTGGCCTCGAGATCGACTACGACATCGAGCGGGCTGGGGTGCCCCACCTGTGTGTCCAGCGGGTCTTCGAACATGCAACCAGATTAGAACGTACCTCCGACATTGAGGATGCCCCACCATCAGCCCGACCACGCCGCCGAGCGGCTTCTGATCGGATCCCTCGTCGAGCCCGGTGGGGTGTGCCGCGACAAGGCCGTCCCCGCCTCCCGTGCCGACGCGTTCGCCGCCACGGTGATGGGCGTGTCCTCGAGTTGGAGTGTCTTCTGCGCCGACGACCGCCTCGCCTTCACCGACCGCTTCTCCGCGGTCGGCGAAGCGGCGCCGCGCGCGTCTGTGGATACGTCATCGTTCATTTGCCCACGGGCAGCGGGTCACGGCGCGCTTCCCGTGCGTGGTCGGTCACGTCGGTGCCACACACCGTACGCGGCGGCCGTGATCGTCATTGCCAGCCCGAGCGCGCCGATCGGCATCCCCGCCAGGGTGAGCGCACCCGCGCCGATGTTGGCATCCAAGGCCGTCGGGTCGTGAATCAGCGCGGCCGCGGCAAGCATCGCGAACCCTGCGCCGAGGAGAACTGTCCCGATGGTGCGAACGATCACTGTGACCTCCTGATGTGCGTGGTAATGCCCAGCACAGACCATGTGGTGGGCACCGAGTCAACCTGTCCGGAGCATGAGCCTCGGGGAGGGCGCGCGGTGGACCCCTGGCCGCCGATCTGGCGCGGGTCTACGTGTTGAGGCACGCGGTTCAGTGCGTAGTCTGCGAGACATGGACACTCCACGCCCTCTCCCGAACATCGGCGCACCAGCCGCGAGAGCGCTCGCCGAGGCCGGGGTCGAGAATCTGGATGACGTAGAGAAGGTCGGCATCGGCTACCTCGCGACACTCCACGGAGTCGGGCCGAAAGCGGTGCGGCTGTTGGACGCAGCTCTGGAGGAGTAGCGGTCGGCCGACTCGACGACAGCTCGACGTATCCGCCGATCTGTTCCGTCGCACTCGGCGGGACGAGTTGCGTCACGGCTCTCGCCGACCGCACCCCGGTGCCCCGAGGTACGACAGGATGACGGGGTGAGTTCCTACGTGCGCCCCTCGATCGACGCGCCGGTGTTCCGCGACGCCGACGGTGAGGTCATCGACTACGGGAACCGGTGGGCCGGTTCGCCCCCGGAGGACACCTACTCGGTGGAGACGCACCCGGAGAGGTTCGCGCCCCTCCACGCCGTCGCGGATGCCCTCATCGCGCACCTCGGTGATACCTACGACGTCGAGGTCGACGACGGCGCGGAGACGGCGGCGGATCTGCTTCGCCCCGCGTATCACGACGTGGTGCGCGCCGTGCGGATCCGACCGAAGGACCCGGCGTCCGCGTCCCTGACATTGGTCTTCACCGCGTACCCGGGGATTTCCATGCACGCCGGACTGCTCAACGACTTCCAATACCCGGTCTGCGGTTGCGACGCCTGCGACTCGAACTGGGAAGGGGAAGCCGACGACCTCGAACGACAAGTGCTCGCCGTCGTCACCGGGCACTATCGCGAGAGCATCACCCACGGCATCCGGCCTTGGGTAGAGCACAGCTTCAGCTACCCCGACGGGGGTGGACGTGGTGGCCGGTCTCTCGCGCAAGACATCCCTGCGGCGCGCGTCAAAGCGGCTGAGCCCATCCTCCGGAACCTCCCCGACGGGTGGGCCGCATGGCCTCCCCCACCCTCATCGTCCTGATGGATCGCGGCACGAGCGTTGTTCGAGATCCCGCCCAGGTCAGCCGAGATTTCCGGGCATGCTGATCTGCGTCCGTCAGGGGGTCTCCCCTGCGTCGTTCCGGGTATTGACCCCCAGTTATACGCTCCGATACGGTGCGCGTAAATGCCCGATGAGGCCGGAAGCCCGAGGAGGCGGCCATGGACCCGAAGCCCGCTCCGCACCACGAATCACCCGTACTAGGCAATCCTGACCTGCCCCCGGAGGGCGAGATCAATACGAGCGGCGACCCAGCCGCCCTCGCGATGACCGGCCCGCAGAACCCGGCATTGGCGAATCTGTTCCCGAGCCAATTGCACGCACCGCCCACCGACGTCTCCACTCAGGCGTTCTTCTGGTCGTCCTTCAACATCTCGCCGCGGCGGGTGCAGGCGGGCGGATGGGCGCGGGAGGTGACTCAGCCGGACTTCGCCATCTCCGACGAGATCGCCGGCGTCAACATGTACCTCGACGCGGGCGCGATCCGCGAGCTGCACTGGCATCAGACGGCGGAGTGGGCACTGATGACGCGGGGCGGATGCCGCATCACCACGCTCAGTCGCACCGGATTGCCGAGCGTCGAAGACGTGTACGCGGGAGACCTGTGGTTCTTCCCGCCGGGCCTGCCGCACTCCCTGCAGGGGCTGGGTCCGGAGGGTGCCGAGTTCGTGCTCGCCTTCGACGACGGCGCGCAGTCGGAGTCGAACACGCTGCTCCTCACCGACTGGTTCTCGCACACCCCGCCCGATGTGCTGGCGAAGAACTTCGGCGTCGCCCAAGAGGTTTTCCGCGACATCCCGCTCCACAACCTATGGATCTTTCCCGGTGAGGTGCCGGGTGAACTGGAGAAGGATCAGCTCGCCGCGGGCGTCCAGTGGGGTGACGACCAGCCGGTGATCTTCCGGCTCGCGCAGTCCGCGCCGATCCACGAGAACAGCGGAGGCAGCATCCGCATCGCCGACTCGACCAACTTCCCCGCCAGCACCACCGTCGCCGCGGCCCTGGTGACGGTGGAGCCGGGAAGCATGCGAGAGCTGCATTGGCACCCCAACGCCGATGAGTGGCAGTACTACCTCAAGGGGTCGGCGCGGATGACGGTCTTCAACACCGGCCCGCATGCAAACACGATGGATTTCACCGCGGGCGATGTCGGTGTGGTCAAGCGCAACTACGGGCACTACATCGAGAACACCGGCGACGAACAGCTGATCTTCCTCGAGACTTTCCGCAGCAACCGATACGAGGAGGTGTCGCTGGCGAACTGGCTGGCGCACCTTCCGCCCCAGTTGGTGTCAGCGCACCTCAACATCCCCGCGGAGACGCTTGCTACGTTCCCCCGCACCACGCAGGGCATCGTTCCCCTCCGCACCCCGTCATGACCGCGGCCGGGCAGGTCGCCCCGCCGTCTGCCCGGTTCTCAGCCCTCGCGGTGCCGAACTACCGGCGGTTCATCGCCGGTCAGGGAATCAGTCTTATCGGCTCGTGGACTGAGACCGTGGCGCAGGGCGTGCTCGTGCTGACCATGACCGGGTCGGCCTTCGACCTCGGGCTGGTCGCCGCCGTCCGCTACCTCCCCGTGCTGCTGCTGGCCCCGTACGCGGGCGTGCTCGTCGATCGCCACGATCGTCGGCGCACGCTGCTGGTCACCCAGACGGCGCTGGCCATGCTGGCCCTCGGCTTCGGGATCGTCATCCTCACCGGCCACCAGTCCCTCATGCTCGCCCTCCTCGTCGCGGTGGTGTTCGGGGTGCTGACAGCCGTCGACAATCCGGCACGGATGGCCCTCATCCCCGAGCTCGTCGGGAGGGAGGCGCTGCACAGCGCCGTCACGCTCAACAGCATCCTGGCGAACGTCGGACGCGGAGTCGGCCCCCTCGTCGCCGCCGCACTCATCGGCACCGTCGGCCTCGGGTGGTGCTTCATCGCGAACGCGGCGAGCTTCACCCTCGTGATCGCGCTGCTGCTGTCGATGCGCACCGCGCAGATCCACTCGGAGGGCAGGATCCCCCGCCGGCCCGGGCAGGTGCGTGCGGCACTGCGGGTCGCGCGGACGAATCCCCAGCTCCTCGGGCCGCTCGTCATGATGACAATCGTCGGCACACTCGCCTACGAGTACGAAGTGAGCCTGCCCGTCTTCGGCGAGCACTCACTCGCCGGCGGCGCGGACGAGTACGCCTGGCTGACGGCAGGATTCGGCGCCGGGTCCATCGCCGCAGGGGTCTTCCTCCTCTTCTGGCCGCAGACAGGCCTCACCCGCATGGCGATGATCAGCGGCGCCTATGGCGTGACGCTCGGCCTCACCGCCGCAGCCCCCAACTCGCTCGTCGCCAACGTCACGATCGTGTTCGTCGGAGCGTGCAGCATCGGGTTTCTCACGACCGGCAATTCCACCGTGCAGCTGTTCGCGCCGGCAGGAATGCGAGGGCGCGTCACCGCACTGTGGACCACGGCGTTCATCGGCACGACTCCCATCGGTGCCGTGATCGTCGGCGGAGTCGGCCAGGCGTTTGGTGGGCGCGCGTCGCTGTTCCTCGCGGCAGCGGCCTGCCTGACCGCAGCGGGGGTCGGGGCGCTCATCGGGCGCATCCGGCCTCGCGACGACGCCCCGCCGACACCGTCATCCCCGAGGAGATGATCCACTACGGCGCGGCGAAAACGGCGGTGCTGGCCTTGTCGCGAGGGTTCGCCAAGGCGGCTGCCGGCAGCGGAGTCACGGTCAACTCGGTGATCGTCGGCCCCACGCACAACGGCAGCGGCGGCCAAGTCGGTTCGACGAGTTCGTAAGGAGCGAGACATGAAGAAGCGAATGATCATCGTAGGCGCGGTCGTGGCCGCGGCCGGCATGGTGACAGTCGGAGGTCTGGCTGCGTCCGGCGGAGTATTCACCAACCCTGAAGCAGGACCCCTGCCCGAGGGCGTGGGCGTCGTCACGCAGCAGGTGTACGACGACGCGTACGCGACGTTCGAGGCGTGCATGAACGAAGGCGGTGCCGAGCTTTTCGGTGAGCGCGATGAAGCCGGTGTGCACCATGCCTCCTACCTAGCCCAATTCCAGCCGGTGTACGACAAGTGTTATGTCGACTTCGCACCGGTCGACTTCCGGTGGCAGATTGCCCATTCGTACGACTCCGAGACCTTCGTCAGGTACCGCGAGTGCCTGACGGAAGTCGGAGTCGAGCCGGGCAAGGACGCTGAGACGGTCTTGGCACAGGTCGAGAAGAGCGGCATCGACGTCCGGAACTGCTTCGAAGGCGCAACGAACGGGTGAACTGGACACCACCGGAATCTCCCTCGACCTCCGAGCAGACGGCCACGTCTGACTCACCGGTCGACGGCGATGCGTTCGGCTACGTTCAGCTGGGTGTTTGTGGGCGACTGGGTGTGGAGGCACCTCACAAACAACGAACGAAGGCCCCAAACTCGGCGTGATTACGCGGAGTCGGGGGCCTTGTCCGGTGACAGCGGAGTGGTGGAGATGGGGGAATCGAATTCGGGTGTGGGCGATTCCCTCCTCTGCATTGACCGTCAAAATCCGCGGAATCATGCCGATCTCGGGGGCATGCGGCGACAAGCACCTGCGTGGAAAATCGCCCACATGCAGAGCAAACGCGGGCGATTTGTGGGCGATCCGACGGAGGTTGTCCTCGACATCGATCTGATCTGTTCGGCGCGTCCCTGACGAGCTCCCAGGACACTCGATCACGGATAATCCACCGCAGGTCTACGCCACTCGGCACCGTTCGACCAGGACCGCAAACGTCGTTCCGGCTCAGCGTCGCTTGCGATCGGGTCGGTGGCCATCCCGTCACGGGCGGACTCGACGACCGCCGCCGAAGCCACGGGTCCACGAGCGGTTGGGCACCGGCTCACGGACAGGAAGCAATCTGAGCAGGCCGCAGCGGTGAGCCGGCACCATCACTCGGGTTCGGGCGTGACCTCCGACTGCACACCGGTTTGCGTGTCATACGTCGTGATTCTCCACGCCGGTCGGCCGTCCTCAACGACCCGTTTCAGCTCGATCAGCCGCGGGCTTGGATAGACCTCGCCGGACAGCTGTGCGGCGCCATACGCGCCGCCGTCGATGTCGGCCAGTTCAGCCTCCGTCAACGTGACGTGGTGCTCCTGCACCAGAGCGAGAGTGCTGGCATCGTAGAGCGCCTCCTGCCCGCGGTCGGGCTCGGTGACAGATTCGCCCCAGATGTCGCGCCCGGGGTCAACACTCCTGACCCGCCACACCCACTGTTCCTCGACATACTCCAGGCGCAGCCCCACAATCGACCCGGGAGGCGAGTTCGGCTCACCAACAACCCCCTCCAGCCAATCCGACGGCCAGGCGACGCTAACGGGAACGCCCCCGACCGGATAGTCCTCGCCTACCGAATCAGGTCCGTTCGGGACCGACCCCCCGCACCCCGCGAGCATCAGCACAGCGGTGAGCATCCCCGCTGCCGTGAGCGTTCGCGTCATTCGAACCATGGATCGCCCCCTCGTACCCCTAGCCACAGCCTAGACACCGCCTACACACCCGTCCGCTGGGCTCCCCGCGTTGCGACCCACCGTCCGCCCACCGCTCTGAGCGCTCAGCGCTCAGTGACCAAGAGCAGGCTCGTCACCTTGACGCAGGGGTACGCGGCTTGGCACCCCTCGACCAAGCTGTTGGATCGATAGCGGGACAATCCCCACGGTCCGGCTCGGCCGAGACGGATGATCCCCCGAGCGGCGCTGCTGCGGATCTTCGGCGTCGACTCCTGAGGCGGCGGCGGCGGCCGGGGCCGGGAGCGCCAACTACGCTTCGCCGGTCAGCATACTGACGAGGAGGGCGATCATGAGGTCCTTCTCCTTTGGGTCGCTCATCGCGACCATCAGGGTGAGCGCCGCGAGAGCGTTGTTGGAGATCCGCGCGACACCGCGCTCGTCATCGAGAACGCCGTTTCGGGCGAGGAAGTGGACGAACAGCGCCGCGGCGCTGCGCTTGTTCCCGTCGGTGAGCGGGTGATCCTTAACGACGAGGTAGAGCAGATTCGCGGCCTTGTCCTCGACCGTCGGGTAGAGCTCGACTCCCCCGAATCCCTGGTAGAGCGTTTCGACCACGCCGCGCAGCGCGTCGCCGCGCTCACCTCCGAAGAGGTTGTCTTCGGGGAATCATCCGCGGATGTCGTCGATGACCGATCGGGCTTCGTCGTAGGTCAGCGTCCAGCTCGGGGAATGGCCGGCACCGGTCGGGATGTCCCCCTCGTCGTAGGCGCAGCGTTCGCAGGCTCGGCAAGTAGGTTGCGACGATCTCTCCGACGCCGGCGACGAGTTCGTCCGTGGAGCGCGAGAGCAGCTGGACGATCGTTCCGAGTTGTTCGAGTCGACGTTGGTTGATCGCCACGCCTTGGAGCACGTAGCGCTTGAGAACGTCGTTCGCCCAGCGCCGGAAGTGCACTCCTTCGGGTGACTTGACCCGGTATCCGACAGACAGGACCATGTCGAGGTTGTAGTGCTCGACCCGATAGCTCTTGCCGTCCGCAGCAGTTGTCGCAAATTTTGCGACAACTGAGACTCCCTCGAGCTCTTCTCGTCGAGCGTTCGCCACGTGCTTGCCGATGGTGCTCGGCCACAAGTCGGAGGCGATGACCCTCGACACGTACGCGGACCTGTTCGAAGACGACCTCGCGGATGTCGCGGAACGGATGAATCAGGGCGGCCTGAGCGCAGATGTCGGCCGCCTCTGGGCGAGCTGACCTTCGGTTCGTCTCGCTTCGCTGGCTCAACGACCGGAGAGCCGAAAACCGACAACTAGCGGTTTTCGGACACGGTTTTCGACCTATACGCCCCAAAGGGTTGTGGGCGATTTGTGGGCGAATCGGCTTCAGGGCGCCTCACCGGCGACGAACGAAGGCCCCGGAACCCGCGTGATTACGCGGTTTTCGGGGCCCTGTTCGGTGACAGCGGAGTGGTGGAGATGGGGGGAATCGAACCCCCGTCCATCGCTGTGTCTCTGCGCCTTCTACGGGCGTAGCCTGTGCAGACGTTCTACTCGGCCCCGACCTTTGCCACAGGCATCTAGGTCGACAGGCCCAGTCTGGAAAAAGTCCCACGCGACGTCCAGACGCCGTCACGCAGCAAGTCCCCTAGATGACGCCAGGGTCCGTAGCGGGAACGCCTACGGTCTGACGGAGTTCAGGCTCGCTTATGCAGCGAGGGCGAACTCAGTGCGCTTTGTTTCGGCACTTGTAGTTTTGCAGAGATCGTTTACGAGATAACCCTGCATCCTCGGCCCGCTTCTCGCAGGAGCTCAGGCGATGTCGAAACCGATCATCCCCATGAACCCTCATGTGCAGAGGGCCACTGTCACGCGCTGTTGAATTTTCACTCACCCGGAACCGCAAGGTACCGAGCGTCACAGTCTACAACGGATGCCGCGCGCCGATCATTCCGCACGCCTCCCCGGCACAGCGCCTCGCCGCGGATAGGTTCTACGGGTGTCGACAAAACGCCTGTGGCTGATTGCGGGAAGCGCGGTCGCGCTCGTGGTCGTCCTCATCGTGATGGCGAACCTGTTCGCTCCGAAGGAATCCCGCGCTGTTCCGACGCCGACCGCGACGGCGCCGGCATCCGCTCCCCCCGCGCCGACGAACTCCGCCACCCCCGCGCCCACCCCGACCCCCAGCGCCACGGCGACCGCCCCACCGGATGCCGGCCCGACGTGCGATGACATCGCCACGACCGTCTTCCGTTCGATGATGGCCTCGAACGGCTGGGTCTCCTGGCAGACGCAGGACCAGCCGACCGGCTCCCGCCCGTTCGATGCCTTCTACAACGGCACCCCGCCCGGCGCGGTCATCTGCCGGTGGGGTGCAGATCCGCAGCTCGCAACGGACAACGTGAGCGATCTGGCCTGGGCTCCGATCGATCCGGAGAACGCCGTCGACGCGATGCTCACTCTCGCCCAGCGTGGCTTCACGCGGATCGACGCGGTCGAGGGCGTCTATCTGGCCGCCCAGGGACCCGCCGGCCACACCGATGCCGAGGGATGGGGCGAGACGTACTTCTTCACCCCCAAGGACGTGCGGTGGGCTGTCACCAAAGCCGACGTGATGGCGTACGTGAAGTCGCCCGTCCACCCCGACTGACGGGCGCATTCTGCGAGTCGCATGATCCGCAGGATCGCCACGCCCCGCGCGTAGAGTCTGACTCATGAGCGAAGTGACCATCACCGTCCGCGGGGAGCACGAACAGCGCGTGGCCCCCGAAGAAGTCGTTGCGCACCTCTCCGTTCGCACCGAGGGCCCGCAGCGTGACAGCGTCGTCGCGCGAATGACCGCGCTGGCCGCACCCCTGCAAGCGGATCTCGAAACGAGAACGGACGCAGGCGGCGTCAAGGAGTGGTCGACCCAGCGGATGTCGGTGTGGGCCAACCGACCGTGGAACAACGAGGGCAAGCAGCTCGCCCTCGTGCACTACGCCTCGGTGGAGATGTCCGCGACCTTCACCGACTTCGCGGTGCTGTCCCGGTGGATCACCGACGCCGCCGAACGCGAGGGTGTGCAGGTGGACGGCTTGACCTGGCGTCTCACGCCCGCGACCGCGAAAGCCACCGAGGCGCAGGTCGCCGCGCACGCCGTGCAGGTCGCTGTCGATCGGGCCACCGCGTACGCCGGCGCCATCGGACTGGCCTCCGTGACACCCGTGGAGATCGCCGACCTCGGACTGATCAGCCGGGCCCCGGACCAGACTGCACCCGCGCCCAAGATGATGCGCGCGATGGCCATGGGCGTGATGGATGCCGGCAACGGCGGCCCCGCGGTCCAGTTCCAGCCCGAGGACATCGTCGTCACCGCCGCGGTCGAAGCGCGCTTCGCCGCCAACTGAGCCGCCCACTGATCCACGCATGACCGTCGCAGCCACCGCTCCGTCGCTTCCGGTCACACCCCGGCCGGGGGTCGGCGACCGCCTGTCCCGCATGATCCGGCTCCCGACCGTCAGCGCCGAGCTCGAGGCCCGCGGATCCGAACCGTTCGAGGACGTCGTCGCGCTCCTGGCTGAGCTGTACCCCCTGGTGCACGCGAACCTCGTCCGCGAGCGGATCACGGACTTCGGCCTGCTGTTCCGTTGGCAGGGTGCCCGGGCCTCCGAAGCGCCCCTCGTGCTGATGGCGCACTACGACGTGGTGCCGGTGGACGAAGACGACCCGTGGACTCACCCGCCGTTCGAGGGCCGCGTCGCCGACGGCTGGGTCTACGGACGCGGCGCGCTCGATGACAAAGGTCCCCTCGCGGTGATCCTCGAAGCGGTGGAGAACCTGCTCGCGGCAGGCTTCACCCCCGCGCGCGACGTCTACCTGTCGTTCGGCGGAAACGAGGAGACGTACGGCGAGGCGGCCGCCACGATCGCCACGACACTGCAAAAGCGCGGGGTCGTGCCGTGGCTCGTGCTGGACGAGGGCGGCGCGGTCGTGGACGCTCCGCTGCCGTTCGCGCATGGTGACGCTGCGATGGTCGGCGTCGGCGAGAAGGGCGTCCTCACCGTTCGTCTCACCGCGCGCAGCGAGGGCGGGCATGCCTCGGCCCCGCCGCGCCTGACCGCCGTGGGCCGTATCGCGCGTGCGGTGGATCGACTCGGCTCCCGCACGTTCCACGCCCGCACCCCCCGCGGGATCACCCGGATGCTCAGCCTGTTCGCCGACACTGCGCACGGCCCCGGCCAGCTCCTGCTCCGGACCCTCGCGACCTTCCCGCGGCTCACCGCCCGCGCATTCGCGCTCATCGGCGGCGAACCGGCCGCGCTGGTACGCACGACCGTGGCTGCGACCATGCAGCAGGGCGGTACGGCGGCGAACGTCCTGCCCTCCCAGGCCTCCGCCGTCCTGAACCTGCGCATCGCGCTGGGCGAGACCGTCGCGGGTACGCTCCGGCGCGTCCGCCGCCGGATCGGGGACCGATCGGTGGAACTGACCGTCCTGGAGGCCAGCGAACCCTCGCCCGAGTCCCCCACCGACAACGCTCAGTTCGCGCTGATCACGCGCGCGGTCAGGGAATCGTACCCGGATGCCGCGACGGTCCCGTACGTGATGATGGCCGCCACCGATTCCCGCCATTTCCACCGCTTCTGCCCCGCCGTGTACCGCTTCGCTCCGCTGGAGATGACCAGCGCCCAGCGCGCTTCCATCCACGGCGTGGACGAGCGCGTCCAGATCGCATCGCTGGAACGCGGCGAGCGCTTCCACCGCGCGCTCCTGCACAACCTGGTCTGATCCCCCCGCACCGGCGGGTTGTGGCCCGGTCCACGGGCGCGCACTTGGGCAGCCGCTACAGTGAGCCCACCCGAATCCACGTCGACAGCATCCGCACGAAGAACTCGACAGGATCCCGCACGAAGAAGGAGCCGCGATGAAGCGCGCCGCCGCCCTGGGCACCCTGGCCACCGTCGTGGGCTTCCTCGCGTTCGTCGAATTCACCAGCGGCGTGCTGCAGGGCTACTACACGCCCATGCTGACCGACATCGCGCGCCATCTGGACATCCACGACGCCGACGTCAACTGGCTCGAGGGCGCGCAGCTGATGCTGTCGGCGCTGGTGGTGCCCGCGTTCGCCAAGCTCGGCGACATGATCGGCCACAAGCGGATGCTGCTGATCTCGACTGCACTGACCGCCGCGGCCGCACTCGTGCTGCCGTTCACCGACTCGTTCGGCATCTTCCTGGCCGCATGGGCGCTGATGGGGTTCTACGTCGTCTGGCTGCCTCTGGAGATCGCTCTTATCTGGTCCCGGTCCCGGCGGATGGAGGGACGCTCGATCATCACCGCGCGAGCGGCCGGACTGCTGGTGGCCGCGCTGGAACTGGGTGCGATCGTCGGCGCACTGGTCGGCGGCGCGCTCGTCGATGCCCTTCCCCTCACGGTGGTGCTGCTCGTCCCGGCGATCCTGATCGTGGTGTGCTTCTTCGTGATCCTGTTCGGGGTGCAGGAGTCGCCGGAGCCGACCGGTGGTGTCTTCGACACCGTCGGGCTGGTGCTGATCTCGGTCGCACTGATCTGCTTCACCGGCGGACTCGGGATGCTGCGGCTGGAGGGCGGCATGGCCAATCCCTGGTCGTGGGGGGTCGTGGTACTCGGCGTCGCACTGGTCGTGCCGTTCGCGCTCTGGGAGCTGCGCCACGAGGACCCGCTCATCGACGTCCGGATGTTCCGGTCCCCCGCCCTCGGGCCGGTCTTCCTCACGGCGGGGCTCTTCGGAGTCAGCGTCCTGGGCGCGCAGGCACCGCTGTCGACGTTCGCGCGGACCGATCCCGGCCAGTACGGCTATGGACTGGGCACGACCGGTTTCGCGACCTCGCTCATCATCGGGGTCTACCTGATCGCCATGATCACCGGCGCCCTGCTGTTCCCGCTCATCGCCCGGCTCACCGCGCCTCGGCTCACCCTCATGGGCGCATCCACTCTGGTGGGCATCGGATTCCTCCTGTTCCTGCCGTTTCACGACACGTACATCCAGGTCATCGCGAACATGGTGATCGTCGGCCTCGGCTCGGGCGCGCTGGTGGCCGCGCTGCCGGCGGCCGCGGCATCCGCTGCGCCGGCGACGCAGACCGGGGTCGCGACGGGCCTCACCAACTCGGTCAAGACGGTCGGCGGTGCGATCGCATCGTGCGTGTTCGGCATCGCACTGCTGCACGGTGCTGTCTCGGGTGCGACCGAGGGCACGGCCGGCTCCCTGGCCGGCTACGTCACCGTCTGGATCGTCTGCGGCGTCACCGCGCTGATCGCGGCCGCCGCCCTGGCGTTCGTGCCGAAGACGGCGTTCACGGACCGGGCGGTCGCCGAGGCGGCGTCCGCGCCGGCGGTTCCGTAGCAGCGCGGAGGGTCAGTCCCCGAGGCGGTTCTTGGAGCGCATCGCCCGCTCGGCTTCGCGCTTGTCCTGCCGCTCGCGCAGCGTCTGGCGCTTGTCCCACTCGTGCTTGCCCTTGGCGATCGCGATCTCGACCTTGGCCCGGCCGTCCGAGAAGTACAGCTTGAGCGGCACGAGGGTGTAGCCGCCGGCCGAGACGGCGTGCGAGAGCTTGATGATCTCGTCCTTGTGCAGCAGCAGCTTGCGGACGCGCTTGGTGGCGTGGTTCGTCCAGTGCCCCTGCGAGTATTCGGGGATGTGCACGGCATCCAGCCAGGCCTCGCCGCCGTCGATGTACGCGTACCCGTCAGAGAGGTTGGCGCGACCCTGCCGCAGCGACTTGACCTCGGTGCCGGTCAGGACCAGTCCTGCCTCGTACGTCTTCTCGATCGAGTACTCGTGGCGTGCGCGACGGTTGGTCGCGACGACCTTCTCACCGCGTTCCTTGGGCATCACGACACTCCTGCTGGTACCGGCCGGACGGATCCGGGCGCCGTGCGGGCGCACGGCAGCCTGTCAGTGTAGCAACTGCGCGGTGCAGCCGCCCGATCAGGCCCGCAACCACCTCCGGATCGCGAACCCCGCCGACAGGGCCGCGAGCACCCCGCCGATCAGGATCAGGAACGGGACCACGAGCCATGCGTCCTGCACACCGACCCAGGTGGTGACGAAGTCGACGCGCTGCCGCAGGTATTGATCCACTCCGAAGTGCACGCCGGCGAGCACGGCGACCCCGGCCAGCACCGAACCCAGGAGCGCGGCGAACACGCCCTCCAGGATGAAGGGGGTCTGGATGAAGCGGTTGGATGCGCCCACCAGCCGCATGATCCCGATCTCCCGCCGTCGCGCGTATGCCGACAGGCGGATGGTCGTGGCGATCAGCAGCACCGCGGCGATCAGCATGAGCACCGCGATTCCCACCGCGATGTAGGTCGCGACCGTCAGCGCAGAGAACAGGGGCTCGAGGTACTGCAGCTGGTCCTTGACCTCTTCGACGCCGTTCATGCCCTTGAACGCTTCGACGAGCACCTCGGACTGGCTCTGGTCGACGAGGTTGATCCAGTACGTCTCGTTGAGCTGCTCGGGGGTGATGACGCTGGCGTAGTCATCGCCGAGCAGCTCGATCACGTTCGCGTACGCCTCCTCACGGTTCTCGAAGCGCAGATCGCGGATCAGCGGCGCCAGCGCGGGACCTTCGAGCTTGGCGTCGACCTCGGCCAGCTGATCGTCGCTGGCCACGCCGTCCACGCACGTCGGCGATTGTGAGATGGCCGTGCACATGTAGATGGCGACCTGGGCGCGATCGGACCAGTAGTCCTTCATCTGCCCGATCTGCATCTGCATCAGCATCGCGGCGCCGACGAAGGTGAGCGAGACGAACGTGACCAGCACGACCGAGATCACCATCGACGCGTTGCGGCGGAGGCCGGACAGCGCCTCAGAAAGGACGAGACCGACCCTCACGATGTAGGCCCCACTTCATCGTCGGGGTGCGTCTGGCCGAGCCCGAGGCGGTCCGCCAGTCCCAGCTCGGCCACGTCGACTTCGGCGATGTCCGCGATCGGGACCGGCTGCGTGCGCGGTGCGCGCGTCTCAGCCGGCGGTTCCGGCGTCGGCTCGGAAACAGGCTCGGAAGCCGGCTCGGAGTGCTGCGGCGCTGAGTCGTGCGGCGCGGACTCCTGCGGCGCGGAGCTCTGCGGCGTGGAGGCGGGCTCGGTGACGTTCGCGGACGGTGCGACCGGTTCGGCAGCGGAGGGCGCGGCATCCGCTCGCACCACCGGCTCTGCGGCGGCCGCGGTCACGTCGTGGCCGTAGGCCGAGGAGACGGCCGCGGATGCCGACATCGCCGTCTCGCGCTGAACTTCCAGCACCGCGGTCAGCGCGGCGACCGCAGCAGCACCCTGCTCGGGTCCGGGCGCCAGGCTCGGCAGGCTCGAGGTGTCGCCGTAGCCGCCGTGCCGTTCGTCGCGGACCATCTCGCCGTCGGCCAGTTCGATGACGCGCCGCTTCATCTGATCCACGAACCCCGCCTCGTGCGTGGCCATGACCACGGTCGTGCCGCTGGAATTGATGCGCGCGAGCAGCTGCATGATGTCGACCGAGGTCGCCGGGTCCAGGTTTCCGGTCGGCTCGTCCGCCAGGAGCACCTGTGGACGGTTGACGAGTGCGCGCGCGATCGCGACGCGCTGCTGCTCGCCACCGGAGAGCTCGTGCGGGAACCGCTTCTCCTTGCCGGCGAGACCGACCAGTGCCAGCACCTCGGGGACGGCCTGCTGGATGAATCCGCGGGATGAGCCGATGACCTGCAGCGTGAACGCGACGTTCTGGAACACCGTCTTGTTCGGGAGCAGCCGGAAGTCCTGGAACACCGCCCCGACATGCCGGCGGAAGTAGGGCACCTTGCGGTTGGAGAGCGAGCGCAGGTCGCGGCCGAGAACGACGACGCGGCCGTCGCTCGGGGTCTCTTCGCGGAGGATGAGGCGCAGACACGACGATTTGCCCGAGCCGGAAGCGCCGACGAGGAAGACGAACTCCCCGCGCAGCACTTCGAAGTCCACATTGCTGAGGGCCGGCTTCGCCGTGCCGCGAAAGCGTTTCGTGACGTTCTCGAACCGAATCATGGCCTACTGAGCCTAAGCGGGGCGGACGCGGACGCGACGAGCGACACCCGGGGTGCGGCATCCGGTCTGAACCTCGGCGATGAGGATGCCGCGGCATCCCGCCCGGGACCGTGGGTCAGTCGTCGGTGGGGCGCTTGCGCCAGCGGATGCCGGCAGCGATGAACCCGTCGAGGTCGCCGTCGAACACGGCGGAGGGGTTGTTGACTTCGTAGTCCGTGCGCAGGTCTTTCACCATCTGGTACGGCGCCAGCACGTAGGAGCGCATCTGGTCGCCCCAGCTGGCGGTGATGACGCCGGCGAGGTCCTTCTTGATCGCCGCTTCCTGTTCCTTCTGGAGGATCATCAGGCGCGACTGGAGCACCCGCATCGCGGCGGCCCGGTTCTGGATCTGCGACTTCTCGTTCTGCATCGACACGACGGTGCCGGTCGGAAGGTGGGTCAGGCGCACGGCGCTGTCGGTCGTGTTGACCGACTGGCCGCCGGGGCCGGACGAGCGGTACACGTCCACGCGCAGGTCACTCTCCGGGATGTCGACCTCGACGGCCTCGTCCAGGAGCGGGATGACCTCGACGGCGGCGAAGCTGGTCTGCCGCTTGCCGGCCGAGTTGAACGGACTCATCCGCACCAGGCGGTGCGTGCCGGCCTCGACGCTGAGCGTGCCGAAGGCGTACGGCGCGTCCACCTCGAAGGTCGCCGACTTGATGCCGGCCTCCTCGGCGTAGGAGGTGTCCATGACCGTGACGGGGTACTTGTGCTGCTCGGCCCAGCGCAGATACATGCGCAGGAGCATCTCGGCGAAGTCCGCGGCATCCACTCCGCCGGCGCCCGCCCGGATCGTGATGACAGCCGGACGCGCGTCGTACTCGCCGTCCAGCAGCGTCTGCACCTCGAGCTGGCCGACGACGTCCTCGAGTTCGGCGAGTTCGTGACGGGCTTCTTCGGCGGCGTCCTCGTCGTCCATCTCGTTGGCCAGTTCGACCATGACCTCGAGGTCGTCCAGGCGCCGGTCGATGCTGTTGATGCGGGCCAGCTCGGACTGACGGTGACTCAGGGCGGAGGTGACCTTCTGCGCCTTGTCGGTGTCGTCCCACAGATCGGGGGCACCGGCTTCTTCGCTCAGCCGGGCGATGTCGGCGGTCAGCGCATCGACATCGACCACCGACTTGATGTCGGTGAAAGTGGAGCGCAGCGCCTGGATGTCGGCGGAAAGATCGAAGTCAAGCATGACAGCTCCAGACTAACGTGGATGCAGTGACCGACCGCGCAGCCTCCATCCTTCTGCGCTTCGGGCCGATGATCTACGGCCCCACCGTGCTGTTCGCCCTCGGTGAGGGCGCCGTCATCCCGCTGATCCCGATCATCGCCGCGCGGCTGGGCGCAGATGTCGCCCTGGCCGCCCTCGTCGCATCGGTGCTGGTGGTCGGTCAGCTCTGCGGCAACCTGCCGGCGGGGTGGGCGGTGGCGCGCATCGGCGAGCGGCTGACGATGGCGATCGCCGGGACGCTGTCACTGCTCGGCGTGGTGGGCATGGTGTTCGCGCCGGTCCTGGGCGTCTTCGCGGCATCCGTGTTCCTCATCGGCTTCTGCGCGGCCGGGTTCGGGCTCGCGCGGCACTCGTTCATGACGACCCGCGTGCCGCTGGCGTTCCGCGCGCGAGCACTCTCGGTTCTGGGCGGAACGTTCCGGCTCGGCATGTTCGTCGGCCCCTTCGTCGCGGCGGGTCTGCTCGCACTGTTCGGTGACGAGCATGCGGCGATCTGGTTCTTCGGCGGATGCCTGGTCGCGACGGTGCTGCTGGTCCTGTTCGGCCCCGATCCGGAGAAGCAGGTCCCCGTCCAGACCCGCCCGAATCGGGACTCCTCGATGGCCGAGGACACCGGCGAGGCGGTGACCGGCTCGATCCCCACGTCCGAGCGAGTGGGGGTCTTCCGCACGATGTGGCGGTTCCGCACGGTGCTGTCCCGCCTCGGCCTGGCCGCGGCATCCCTCTCCGCCGTCCGGTCGGCACGGCAGGTCGTGCTGCCGCTGTGGGGCTTCTCGATCGGACTGGATGCGCAGACCATCGCGCTGGTCGTGGGCATCTCGGGGGCGATCGATTTCGCACTCTTCTACGCCAGCGGTCAGGTGATGGACCGTTTCGGGCGCCTCTGGGCGGCGCTGCCGGCGATGGTGCTGATGGGGCTGGGCTTCCTCGCCCTCGCCGTCACCCACGACCTGGACTCCTCGGCGATGTGGTTCGCGATGTTCGCCGCGGTGCTCGGAGTGGGTAACGGGCTCTCCAGCGGCATCCTGCTCACACTGGGGGCGGACGTCTCGCCGAAGTCCGATCCGGCGCCCTTCCTCGGCTCGTGGCGGACACTCACCGACGCGGGTGGGGCGCTGTCTCCGCTGCTCGTGTCCGGGATCACGGCGGTCTGGTCGCTGTCGATCGCCACCGGCGCGGTGGGCGTCATGGCGCTGCTGGGTGCGGTTGCGTTCGTGCGCTGGGTGCCCCGGTTCGTGCCGCGCGTGCGGGAGTGAGCTGAAACGCCGGTCCGCGTGCGTGCCCGCCTATACTCGGGCCTGACGTGACGGCGGAGGGGGAAGCCATGCTGTTCGTATTCCTTGCTCTGTATGTCGCTCTGGGCATCGGGTGCATCGCCGTCGGGATCATCCGGAGCAAGCGGTCAGCGGTGGCATGCGGCATCATCGCCGTCGCGATCGCGGCGGGGTCGCTGATCGCGTGGATTCTCTACGTCGCCGGCGCCACGCACTGGACGATCTCGGCGCTGCAGGCGGTGCTCTCACCGATGCCCGAGTCGCTGGTGCAGCCCGACTCCCTGGAGTCGACCGGGCAGGGCATCGGCGTTCCGGTGTTCGCGGTCGTCGTGCTTGAGCTGATCGTCTCCACCGCGATCTGGGCGATCCCGGTCCTGGGAATCGTCAGTGCCACGCGCGCACCACAGCCCGGCTCCGTCCCGCGCAGCGAGACGATCTAACGCAGCGCCGTCCGGCTGGTCGCGGTCGCCTCCAGCGCCACGCCCTCGGGCACGAACAGCGTGATGACCGGCGGCCGCCACGTTCCGGCGACCGTCACCCGCGCGGAGACACCATCCGGCGTTCCCGCGTCCACCACGACAGCGTCGTCACCCAGCTCGCCCACGACGGCCTCGGCCTGCTCGCGCACCCCATCCGAGGTCAGTTCCGCCTTCGGCTCCTCCCCCTCGACCACGAACGTGAACCCGTCCGCTCCGGCCAGGGCGGCCGCGTCAGCGAGCGCATCCAGCCGCTTCTGCGCCAGGTACAGGCTGGTCGCGTCCACGCAGACGAGCACGACCACGATCGCGAGAAGCGCGTAGCCGAGGGTCAGGATCAGGATGCTCCCCTCATCGCCGGCGACTCCCCTCCGCGGCATCCACAGCGGCACGGCCCGCAGGCGCGCACTCATTCCGGCTCCCAGAAGCGCGACACCTTCTGCACGGCGGATGCCTGAACCGGCACAGCCGCGAACCGGTCGAGTCCGAGCACGGGCGGCACCAGGGGAAGCGTGACGGTCGTCGTGAGGGTCACCACGAGCGTGGCGCCGGCTTCGGGGCACGTGGCGCCGGCCGGCCGGCACTCCAGTGCGACGCGGACCGATTCCGGATCCAGTCCGTACTCATCCACCACCGAGCTCAGGATCCGGTCGGCGCCGGCGCGCGCGGCGTCCGCGTCCTCTGCGACCGAGAGGGCGCGAGCGATGTGCCGCGCGCCGGCCTCAGCCCCGAGAGCCTGCCCTTGGATGAGACCGAGCGAAACGACGAGGTACACGAGGGGCACGAGGAGCACGACTCCGACGAGGATGAACTCGAGCGCCGCCGATCCCCGCTCGTTCTCACTCGAAGGATTCCAGCGGTGCATGCGCCGTCACCTCCATCATGCGGGGCGGGCCGAGCAGCCCGACGAGCGGCAGCGGCGCCCGTACGCTGATCCGCACGGTGGGCTCTCCGAGTTCGGCGGACTCCTGCACTGTGATCTCCGCGGCGTACTCTCCGCCGACCGTGCGGGTCACGATCTGCCGGGTGCGCTGGATGCCCTCATCCAGCGCAGTGTCCGCCAGCGCAGCGTGATACGCGCCCTCGACCGCGGCGTCGTGCACAACGTTGCGGACGTATACGACCAGCCCGAACTGGATGACGCCCAGCGTGAGCAGCGTCAGCAGCGTGCCGACGAGGACGAACTCGACGGGGCTCGACCCGCGCTCGTCCGCCACCATCGCGGCGAACCTGCGACGGATGCCGACTCCCCCGGGTGCGTGCACGGGCTAGAGGCCCGACACCCGCTCGATCGCCTGCTGGAACAGGTCGGCGAGCGCGGGACCGGCCAGGGCCCAGATGACGACGACCAGCCCGGCCGTCATCAGCGTGATGAGCACCCAGCCGGGGACGTCACCGGTCTCATCGTCGTACGCGTCCTGCGCGACGGCGCGCAGCCGGTGCACCACGCGCTCGAGAGGGATGCGGATCATGGGGTTCTCCTTCCGGCGTCAGCCGATTCCGAGTCGAAGCATGAAGATCCCCGGAAAGACGGCGAACAGCACGCTCAGGGGAAGGATGAGGAACACGAGCGGTACGAGCATGTAGATCTCTTTGCGCCCGGCCTGTTCGATGAGTGCGCGCTTGGCGTCCTCACGCGCGTCGAGCGCCTGGGAATGCAGGACGTGCGCGAGCGGCGCACCCCGGTCGATCGCGGCGACGAGCTGATCGATGCTGCGCGCGAGTGCGGGTGTCTGCAGACGGGCGGACAACGCACTGAGCGCCTCGGAGAGCGGCGAACCGGTTCCGACCGCCAGCACCACGCCGCGCAGCTCGGCGGCGAGCTCCCCGGCACCGGCGGTGCCCACGCGCCGGAGCGAGTCGAGGATCCCCTCACCCGCCGACAGGCACAGCGCCAGGAACTCCAACACCGTGGGCAGCTCCTCCTGGATGCGCCCGACGCGAACCCGAGCGGCGCGGCTGAGGCGGGCATCGTAGGCGACGGCGGCGATCACGCCGGTCAGGGGTGGCAGCAGAACGGTCGCACCGGACGCGCGCCCCAGCAGGACGAGAGCGACCACGCCCGCGCCGCCCAGAGCGATCCCGGCGATGGACCACCCCAGCTGCCGACCGCGGAAGGCCGCGGCATCCATCGTCCACCCCGCCTGGTGAAGACGCCGGTCAAGCGCGGCGGACCCGCCGGCCAGACGGGCCACGCGGTCCCGCAGCCCGTGCCACAGCTCGCCGAGGGCCGCGGAGCGCGCATCGAAGGCGGGGGTGAGGCCGCGCGGATCCGTGACGTCGCGGATGTACGGCGCAATGCGTCGCGCAAGGGAGGGGGCTCCCCACCGCGGCGCCAGGGAGACGAGCAAGCAGACCCCCAGGCCGAAGGCGCCGCCCAGCACCATGGCGAAGGCGATGTCGGTGCCGCCTACGGGGGTCACCCGAACCACCGCCGAGGCTCCGGCAGACGGCCGATGCGCAGCATGACGCGGTACGCCGCGAAGGACACCGCCGCCCCCGCCAGGATGAGGATGACACCCTCCGGGCTGCTGTAGGCCCGCGCGCCCTCCGGTCGCATCGCGAGCAGGGCGAGGATCACCCAGGGCGCGGCCACACCGAGCACCGCTGCGCCGCGGATCCACGACTGCCGCGATTCGACCTCGGCACGCAGGGCGGCGTCCGCGCGGACCGACGCGGCGAGTGCACGCAGCACCGGTGTGAGCTCGGTTCCGCCGACCTGACGGGCCATCCGCAGCGTCTCCACGATCCGATCGCCGACCGGGTCGGCGAGGGCGCGCTTGAGCAGCTGCGCGCTCGAGTCGAAGTGCCCGGATGCGGCGATGTCGCGGGCGAAGGCGGCGAACGGGGGGCGCAGCGGTGCGGGCGCGGACTCGGCCAGGCTGGCGACGGCATCCGGAAGCGACATCCCGGACCGTACCGACGCGATCAGCAGGTCGCAGACGTCAGGCCACAGCGCGCGACGGGAGCGCAGCAGGCGCGAGCGTCGTGCGCGCAGCCACCCGAACGGCGCCAGCGCCCCCACGACGCCGGCGACCAGGGTCAGGGCGCCGACCTGAGTGAACAGCCAGGCGGCAGCGGCCAGGACGGCCGCGCTGCCGGCCGAGGCCACGAGGGCACCTGCCGGCGGGACGCGCGGGAGTCCGGCCGATTCGAGCAGTCTGGCGAGGTGTCCGGGTGCAGCGGGCGTGGGTGCGACGGCACGCGATGGCCAGACCCACGGCGAGACGACCAGCAGGATGCCGGCTGCCAGTGCTGCGCCCCAGACGAACGTCACGATGCCTCCGCGCGGTACAGCGTCGTGGCCTGGACGGTGCCGCCGGCCACGCCGGCCGGCTCCACCAGTTCGACGACCCGGCGCCGGCCGGACGCATCTCGTTCGCAGTGGGCGACCAGATCCACGGATGCCGCCACCGCGGGCAGCACGAACCCCGAGTCGATGTTGCACCCGGCCAGCAGGGGCAGCGCGGCGAGTTTGGCGAGGGCCTCGCGCGCCGAGTTGGCGTGGATGGTCGCCGCCCCCGGCACACCCGTGTTCAGCGCCAGCAGCAGGTCGAGCGCTTCGGCATCGCGCACCTCGCCCACCACCAGCCGGTCGGGGCGCATGCGCAGCGCCTCCTTCACCAGGCGTCGCAGGCTCACCTCGCCGGTGCCTTCCAGGCTGGGCTGCCGGCCCTGCAGGGCGACCAGGTCCGGCGCGTCCACGGCCAGCTCGAACGTCTCCTCGACGGTCACGATGCGGTGTTCCGGCGGACACGCCCCGATCAGCGCGGCCAGCAGCGTCGTCTTGCCGGCGTGGGTGGCTCCGGAGATGAGGAGGCTGCGGCCCGTCTCCATCGCCTGCCTCAGCAGCCGGGCGGCCGGTGGCGCAATCGAGCCGGCCGTGACGAGCCGGTCCAGGTCGCGGTAGGCCGGCAGGAACTTGCGGATGTTGACCGACCAGTGCCGGCGGGTGATGTCGGGGATCACGACGTGCAGCCGGCTGCCGTCGGGCAGCGAGGCGTCCACGAACGGCTGGCTCAGGTCGACGCGGCGGCCGGTGGCATGCAGCATCCGCTCCACCAGGTCGCGCACGGCGGCATCCGTCAGCGCCAGCGGCACCCGTTCGGCCACGCCCTCGCGGGCGATGAAGATCCGGTCCGGCGCGTTGATCCATAGCTCCTCGACGGTCGGATCATCGAGGTAGGCCTGCAGCGGACCGTACCCGGCGACCGCGGCGAGCACATCGCGCACGCACGACGCCTCGTCATCGACGGGGTCCAGCCCGCGGGCGAGGGCGAAGTCGTTGTGCCGGCGCACCTCCGCGCGGGCGATCCGCGCGGCCAGCTCCGGATCGCGCGTGGGATCGGCCAGTTCCGCCCGCAGCCGGTCGCGCACGCGCTCGGCCACCACCGCGGCGGCGGTTCCGGCGGGAGCGAACGCGAGAGTCACGCGAGCATCCTCGCAAGCACCGGAGGGTCGCCGGAGAAGTTATCCACAGCAGGCGAGCGAAGTGCCGGGCCGGGCCGTGCGAGCGATTTCGTCCCTCGCGGATGCGAGCGGCGCGTCGGAGGGGCAGGATGGGAGGACCAGCGAAAGGGGCACCATGACCACGCTCACCAAGAAGCAGATCACGCCCGGAGGGCGCGTTGCGCTCGGCATCCTGGGGGTGATCCAGGCGGCCTACGCCTTCCTCGCGTTCTGGGATCTCGCGCATCGCTCCGAGGACGAGATCCGCGGACCCAAGCCGATGTGGATCCCGGTGATCCTGGTCAACTGGATCGGACCCACCGCCTACTTCTTCGTGCACCGCAGCCGCCGCTGAGCCGCCGTCCACCGACTCCCCTGTCACAACACGCCGAGCGGGACAGCAGTGTGCGACAGGCGAGCGGCTGTGCCGGGTTGCCGGCCGCCGGGCCGCCCGGTCGGGGGCCGGCCCCCCAGCGGCCCCAGAGCCTCGCAGATAGACTGATCGCACCCGCGGGAGTGGTGAAACTGGCAGACACGCAGGATTTAGGTTCCTGTGCCTCCGGGCGTGTGGGTTCAAGTCCCACCTTCCGCACGCGCATTCGCGCGCGATCCACCCTCCGTGGCCATCGCAGCTGACCGCCGACCGAAACGACCGACGGGAACCGTCTTGCACCCCACCGCCCTCATCCCCTGGCTCGACCCTGAAACGATCATCGCGGCGGCCGGCCCCTGGGCACTTCTGGTGGTGTGCTTCATCGTCTTCGCCGAGACCGGGCTGCTCGTCGGCTTCCTCCTCCCCGGTGACACGCTCCTGGTGATCGCGGGTCTGCTGACGAACACGAGCAACATCTTCGGACTCAACATCTGGGCGGTCTCCCTCCTGATCGCACTGGCCGCGTTCGTCGGCGGCGAGGTCGGCTACCTCATCGGCCACAAGGGCGGGCCGGCGGTGTTCGAACGCAAGGAATCCGGAGTCTTCAGCGTCAAGAACGTGGAGCGGACGAACGCGTTCTTCGAGCGGTTCGGCGGGCTGACGATCATCCTGGCCAGGTTCGTGCCGATCGTTCGCACCTTCGCCCCGGTCGCGGCCGGTGTCGGCCACATGCCGTGGCGCCGGTACACGCTCTACAACTTCATCGGCGCCATGCTGTGGGGCTTCGGGCTGACGATGCTGGGCTACCTGATCGCGTTCATCCCGTGGGTGCGCGACCTGGTCACCGAGTACATCGACATCATCCTGCTCATCGCCGTCGGCGGCACGGCGCTGGTGACCCTGTGGCACTACTTCAGCGAGCGCCGCAAGGCGAAGAAGCTCGCAGCCGCGGGCGCCGACATCATCACCGACCCCGAAGAGGCACGCGAACTGGTCCTGGACCCCGAGGTCTTCGAACGCGGCCCGGAGCACCCGAACGCCGAGGACGGGTCCCCCAAGCCGTAGCCGTTCGCTGCCTTCCGGCGCTGTTCAGGAGGCCTTGGCCGCCTTCTTCGCCGGCGTCTTCTTGGCCGCGGTCTTGGCCGTCGAACTCTTGGCAGCCGAAGTCTTCGCGGTGCTCTTGGCCGGCGCCTTCTTCGTCGTGCCCTTCTTCGCGGATGCCGTGTCCGAAGCCTTCGCGGCGCCCTTGGCCCCGGCATCCTTCCCGCCGGAATCCTTTCCGCCGCCGCCCGAGCGCGCCGCGCGGCTGCGCTCGACGCTGGCCCGCAGCGCCTCCATGAGGTCGATGACCTCGCCGCCCTTGGCCTCTTCCTCCTGTTCGCCGAACGTCTCGGACGTGTCCAGCGCATCGCCCTGCTCGAGCTTCGCCTCGATCAGGGTGCGCAGCTCGTCCTGGTACTCGTCGGAGAACTCGGCGGGATCGAAGTCCGCCGCGAAGCTCTCCACGAGGGATGCCGACATCTCCAGTTCCTTCGCCGAGATCCGCACCGGCTCATCCAGCGCTGGGAACGCGGCCTCGCGCACCTCGTCCGCCCACAGCAGCGTCTGCAGCACGAGCACGTCCCCGCGGACGCGCAGCGCCGCCAGCCGCGTCTTCTGGCGCAGCGAGAACCGTACGATCGCCGTGCGATCGGTCTGCTCGAGGGTCTTGCGCAGGAGGACGTATGCCTTGGGCGAGGCGGAGTCCGGCTCGAGGTAGTACGCACGATCCAAGGTCAGCAGATCGACCTGCTCGGTCGGCACGAACTCGACCACGTCGATCTCTCGGCTGCGCTCGGCCGGCAGCGAGTCGAGGTCTTCTTTGGTCAGGACCACGGTGCGCTCGCCGTCGTCGTACGCCTTGTCGATGTCCGAGTACGGCACCACTTCGCCGTCGATCTCGCAGATCCGCTGATAGCGGATGCGGCCCCCGTCTTTGTTGTGCACCTGATGCAGCGCCACGTCATGGTCCTCGGTCGCGGAGTACACCTTGACCGGGACATTCACGAGTCCGAACGTCAATGCACCCTTCCAGATCGCTCTCATCGCACCAGTACACACCTGCCACACCCGTCCCGGCTAGTCGGGCTTGTGCGCTTGCGCTCGCCGGGGATCTGTGCGCGGGGCTCGCCACGGCCGGCCGCGCGGTCGTAAAGTCGGCTCGTGTCGCCTCCCCCAGCACTGGCCAGGCGCCTCGGGACGGGCGATGCGGTCTTCATCGGTCGGAGCGGTGGTGATCGCGACGGTGGCTCTGGCGGATCTGCGCGGCGCTGGTGGCGACCTTGCCGGTCGCGGCCGTGGTGACCTTGCCGGTCGCGGCCGTGGCGACCGGCGCCGCCGCCGTGCTGGTCGGCGTGATCTATCGGGTCCTCCGCGTGCGAATCCTGCGGACGCACCCGCGTTGACGGCAGGATGAAGGCATGGGGGATGCCGCGGCGAAGAGCCGACCGCAGACGCGCGGTGCGAACGACCAGCTCGTGAGCATCGGCGGCCGCCGCCTGCGCATCACGAACCTCGACAAGGTGCTCTACCCCGAGACCGGGACGACCAAGGGCGAGGTGATCGACTACTACACCCGGATCGGCCCGACGATGATCCCGCACGTGATCGGCCGCCCGGTCACCCGCAAACGCTGGCCGGACGGCGTGGGCACCGAGGATCATCCCGGGCAGGCGTTCTTCGCCAAGGACCTGGAGCCGGGCGCGCCGGAGTGGGTGCGCCGTCTGCCGATCCCCCATTCCGGCGGGCCGAAGGACTATCCGCTGGTCAGCGACGTGCCCACCCTGGTCTACCTCGCCCAGGTGGCCAGCCTGGAGCTGCACGTCCCGCAGTGGCGGTTCACTCCGGACGGAGACCGGGGGGATGCCGATCGCCTCGTCCTGGACCTCGACCCCGGCCCCGGTGTCGGACTGGCGGAGTGCGCGGAGGTCGCCCGGTGGGCGCGGGAGATCCTCGGCCACATGGGGCTGGAGCCGCTGCCGGTGACCAGCGGCAGTAAAGGGATCCAGCTGTACTCGGCGCTGCCGCCCGGGCAGAGCAGCGAATCCGCGTCCGCGATCGCGCACGAGCTGGCACGCGCGATCGAGGCGGATCATCCGGATCTGGTCGTCAGCAGCATGAAGAAGGCGATCCGCGGCGGCCGGGTGCTGATCGATTGGAGCCAGAACAACGGCGCGAAGACCACGATCGCCCCGTATTCGCTGCGCGGCCGGGCGTGGCCGAACGTGGCCGCCCCGCGCACGTGGGACGAGCTGGACGATCCCGATCTCGCCCAGCTTTCGTTCGAGGAGGTGCTCGAGCGTGTGGAGCGGATCGGCGACCCGCTGTCCGAACTGGGCTATCACGCCGGCGGGCGCACCGTGGACGAGGGGCCGCTGAGCACGTACATCGCCAAGCGGACCGCGGGCAAGACCCCTGAGCCGGTGCCGTCCAGTCCCGCCGCGGAATCGAGCCCACCCGGTGACCTGCCGGTCTTCGTCATCCAGGAGCACCACGCGACGGCGCTGCACTGGGACTTCCGCTTGGAGCGGGACGGGGTGCTGGTCAGCTGGGCGGTCCCGCGCGGGGTGCCGCACTCGTACAAGCGCAACAACCTCGCCATCATGACCGAGGACCATCCCATGGACTACGCGTCCTTCGAGGGCACCATCCCCGCCGGTGAATACGGCGGCGGGAGTGTCACCATCTGGGACGACGGCAGGTACGAGCTGGAGAAGTGGCGCGACGACGAGATCATCGCGACTCTGCAGGGGCGCCCCGGGGGCCCCCTCGGGCGCGTCCGCCTCGCGCTGATCCGCACCGAGGGCGCAGGCGAGAAATCCAGCTGGCTCCTGCACCGGATGAAGACCGATGCCGACGGGCACCTTCAGCCCGACGGCGTGCCCGTCGAGGCTTCGGCACAGGCGGACGAACCACGGATGCCGCGGCGCCCGGCCACGCGAAGCTCAGCGTCTGCGCAGCCGGACCAGGCCGGCGACGTGCCGCTGGCCTGGCCCCCGGACCCGGAGTCCCTGCGCCCCATGCTGTCGACCGGCGCGACCGCGGAGCGCGCGACCCTCGCGGCGCGTCGGTGGGGCGACCCGGCCTGGGCCGAGGCGAAGTGGGACGGCATCCGGGCCGTCGGAGTGTGGGACGGCAGCCGGCTGACGCTATTTGCCCGCAGCGGCAACGACATCACGATGAAGTACCCCGAGGTCACCGGTGCGGACGTGGGTCTGGGCGCCGAGCCGGCGATCGTCGACGGTGAGATCGTGGCGATCGACGAACGGGGGCGACCGAGCTTTCCGCTGCTGCAGACGCGGATGAATCTGCAGCGCGCCGGCGACGTCGCGCGGGAGGCGAAGCGGACACCGGTGCAGTACTACCTCTTCGACGTGCTCGGCGCCCACGGCCTGGATGTCACGCCGCGGCCGCTGCGGGAGCGTCGACGGATCCTCGAAGAGCTCGCCGGAGGCGCGTCCGCCCCGCTGGTCGTTCCTCCGGTCTTCGATGACGTGGAGATCGCCCTGGCGACCAGCCGTCGGCTGGACCTGGAGGGCGTGGTGGTCAAGGACCCCGCGTCCACGTACCGGCGCGGCATCCGGAGCGAGTCGTGGCTGAAGGTGAAGCTGACCCGCACGCAGGAGGTCGTGCTGGCCGGCATCCGCCCGGGGCAGGGGGGACGCGCGCACACCTTCGGGTCGCTGCTGCTGGGCATCCCCGGGGCGGACGGACTGCAGTATGCGGGACGCGTGGGCACCGGGTTCAGCGACGCGACGCTGCGCTCGCTGATGCGCACGTTCGCGCCGCTGCACACCGACGAGAACCCGCTAGTCGGGGTGCCGGGGCCGGAGGCCCGCGGTGTCCAATGGCTGCGGCCGGAACTGGTCGGCGAGGTCGAGTTCGGCGAGTTCACGCCGGGAGGCATCCTGCGCCACTCCCGGTGGCGCGGCCTTCGGCCGGACAAGTCCCCCGCGGACGTGGTGCGCGAGTCCTAGTCCCCGCGGCTGTCGTCCCGCGCCACTCGCGTCGCCCCGCTCCCCTGTCACAACACGCCGAGCGCCGCCGCAGAACCCGACAGGCGAACGGGCCGGTCCACCAGCCCTCCCCGCTCCCCTGTCACAACACGCCGAGCGCCGACGCAGAACGCGACAGGCGAACGGGCCGGTGCGGCCGGTGTGGCCGGCCCCGGACGCCGGGGGTGTCAGGCGTGCGCGTCGTGCTCGACGTGGCCGGCGGGCTCCAGCTGGAACGTCGAGTGCTCGACGTCGAAATGCTCGTCCAAGCAGGACTGCAGTCGCTGCAGGATCGCGCCCGCGCGGCCGTCCGCGAGCGCCTCGTCGTCCACGACGACGTGCGCCGTGAACACCGGCGCGCCCCTGGTGAGCTGCCACACATGCACGTCGTGGCAGTCCACCACTCCGGGCGTGGCGAGGATGTGGTCGCGGATCTCCGTGACGTGCATCCCCTTCGGAGTGGACTCGCTCAGTACCGACACCACCTCACGCAGGAGCGACACGGCGCGCGGGATGATCATCGCGGCGATGAACAGCGACGCGATCGCATCGGCTTGGATCCACCCGGTCGTGACGATGAGGATGGCCGCGACGATCACCGCCGCGGATCCGATCAGATCGCCCATCACCTCCAGATAGGCTCCGCGCACGTTGATGCTCGTCCGCTGCGCGGCGCTGAGCAGCCACATCGCCACCGCGTTCGCGACCAGGCCGACGATAGCCACGACGAGCATCAGCCCGCCGGCGACCGCCACGTCGCTCGGGTTCATCAGCCGCTGGACGCCCTCGACGGCTACCCACACCGACAGGACGATGAGGATCACCCCGTTCGCGAGCGCCCCGAACACCTCGGCGCGCTGGAATCCGAAGGTCCGGCGGTCCGTCGCCGGACGCGCCGCCACGATGCTCGCGATGAGCGCGATCACCAGCGCCGCAGCATCCGTGAACATGTGCGCCGCATCCGCCAGCAGCGCCAGCGATCCCGACAGCGCCGCGCCGACGATCTGCACCACCATCACCACGGCGGTGATGGCCAGTGAGATCCCCAGCAGCCGGCGGTTGCCGGTGCCGCGGATGCCGGGAGCGTGGTCGTGCATACCCTCAGGCTACGACCGCCGGGCGGTCACCCGAGCGATTCCGGGCTAGTCGGGAATGAGTCCGGTTCTCGATAGCGACGGACCGGCGCCGCGGCCGGCCCGGTGCCTGCGCAGGTCTCGCCGTGACCGGGCGCAGAGCGGGTGCAGACCGGGCTAGACCGGTCTCCTCAGAGAGACGACAGCAGCGGTGCGAGCTCGCGGAATGCGCGTGCGCGATGGGATGCCGCGTTCTTCTCCTCTGCGCTCCAATCCGCGACCGTGCGTTCGGTCCCTTCGGGCTGCCCGTCGGGAATGAAGATCGGGTCGTACCCGAAGCCGCCCTCGCCGGACGCCGACTCTGCCAGCCGCCCGGGCCACCGTCCCTCGACGACGTGCACAGCGGCGCCGCCGTCCCCCGGGATCACGAGTGCGATGGTCGAGACGAAGGTGGCCGTGCGATGCGGGTCGCGGATGTCGGAGAGCTGGTCCAGCAGCAGGCTCACGTTGGCCGCAGCATCCTTCGCATGCCCTGCCCAGTAGGCCGAGAAGACCCCCGGAGCCCCGCCCAGGACCTCGACGCAGATGCCGGAGTCGTCCGCCACCGCGGGCAGTCCGGTGTGAGCGGCGGCTGCGCGGGCTTTGATCAGCGCGTTCTCGGCGAAGGTCACACCGTCCTCGACCGGCTCGGGTCCGTCGTATCCGATCACGTCGAGGTCCGGGCGGGTCGCGGCGACGATCGCACGGAACTCCTCGACCTTGTGCGCGTTGTGCGTGGCCAGCACGATCGCCCTGCGTGCGGCATCCATGTCCGAGGTCCCTACTCCGCGGCAGCTGCCAGCGCGGCGACCTGCAGGTCACGGAGGTCCGCGCAGCCGGCCAGGCCGAGCTCGAGGAGCGCGTCGAGTTCGCGCTTGTCGAACGGGGCGCCCTCGGCGGTCCCCTGCACCTCGACGAACAGCCCGCGGCCGGTCACCACCAGGTTCATGTCGGTCTCAGCGCGGACATCCTCCACGTAGGCCAGGTCCAGCATCGGCTCGCCATCGATGATCCCGACGGACACCCCCGAGACCGAGTCGATGAGCGGGGTCGCCTTCTGGGCGATGAACTTCTTCGCCCGGCCCCACTCGATCGCGTCGGCCAGGGCGACATAGGCGCCGGTGATCGCGGCCGTGCGGGTTCCGCCGTCGGCCTGCAGCACGTCGCAGTCGATGACGATCGTGTTCTCGCCGAGGGCCTTGGTGTCCACCACCGCGCGCAGAGCGCGGCCGATGAGCCGCGAGATCTCGTGAGTGCGTCCGCCGATGCGGCCCTTCACGCTCTCCCGGTCGTTGCGACTGTTCGTGGCGCGGGGCAGCATCGCGTACTCGGCCGTGACCCATCCCTTGCCCTTGCCGGTGAGCCAGCGCGGCACGCCGTTGGTGAACGACGCGGTGCACAGCACCTTCGTCTCGCCGAACGAGATGAGCGCCGAACCTTCGGCGTGGCTGCTCCAGCCGCGCTCGATCGTGATGGGGCGCAGCTGGTCGACGCTGCGGCCGTCGGCGCGGATGATGTCGGTCATGAGTCTCTCTTCTTCTGTTGGTGTCCCACTCTCACACCGCTGACACGGCGTGTCGGCTGCACGATCGGGACACGGATCGGGGCAAGGCGCCTCAGCGCCCCGCGGGCAGGTCGATGGCACCGGTGTGGACCAGCTGCACTTCGCTGATCTCGCGGCCCATCAGGCGGTGGGCGAGACTGAGGAATTCGTCGGCGGAGTCGCCGGTGGCCTCGTACACGTGGCGGGAGGCGGCATTCGCACCGGAGAGCAGGTCCCGGCTCACGAGCTGGCGGTAGACGTCCTTCGCGGTCTCAGTGTCGCTGGAGACCAGGGACACGTCCGGTCCCATGACGTAGCTGATGGCGCCCTCCAGAAAGGGGTAGTGCGTGCACCCGAGGACGAGCGTGTCGACGCCGGCGTGCCGCAGCGGCGCCAGGTACTCCTCAGCCACCGCGAGCACCTCGGGCGAGTCGGTGATGCCCGCCTCAACGAACTCCACGAAGCGAGGGCACGCCTCCGCGAAGACGGTGAGGCGCTCGTTGACTTCGAGCATGTCCTGATAGGCGCCCGAACTGATGGTGCCGGCGGTGCCGATGACGCCGATGCGGCCGTTGCGGGTCGTGGACATCGCGGTGCGGACAGCGGGGCCGATGACCTCGACCACCGGTACGTCGTAGCGCTCGCGCGCGTCGCGGAGCATCGCTGCGGACGCGGTGTTGCAGGCGATCACGAGCATCTTCACGCCCTGTTCGACCAGCGTGTCGAGGATCTCCAGCGAATAGCGTCGCACGTCGGCGATCGGCTTCGGCCCGTATGGCGAGCGGGCGGTGTCTCCGATGTACAGCAGCGACTCGCGTGGCAGCTGGGCGGAGATCGCCCGCGCCACGGTGAGTCCGCCGACCCCGGAGTCGAAGATGCCGATCGGCGCGTCGTTCACGAGAGCCCAGCCTACCCGCGCTGCAGTCGGCGCGACCTCGTCCGCGCGGTCGCGATCGCCCAGAACGCCGCGGAACCGGCGAATGCGCCGGTTCCGGTCTCAGTAGGCTGAGCGCATGAGCGCGCCCTTCCCGCGGAGCACTGCCCTGCACACCGACCGGTACGAGTTGACGATGCTCGACGCGGCACTCCGCGACGGCACCGCGCAGCGACGCTGCGTCTTCGAGCTGTTCGGCAGGCGCCTGTCTGCGGGACGGCGGTTCGGTGTCGTGGCCGGCACCGGTCGCCTGCTCTCGCTGATCCAGGATTTTCGCTTCGGCGACGACGAGCTGCGATTCCTCCGCGACGAACGGGTGGTGGATGCCGCGACGCTCGAATTCCTCGCCGGCTTCCGCTTCCGCGGTTCGATCACGGGCTACCGGGAAGGCGAGCTGTACTTCCCCGGCTCCCCCATCCTCACCATCGAGGGCACGTTCGCCGAGGCGGTCGTGCTGGAGACGCTCGCACTGAGCGTGCTGAACCACGACTCTGCCATCGCGACCGCCGCCGCGCGGATGAGCATCGCCGCCGGGGAGCGTCCTCTGTCGGAGATGGGCTCCCGTCGCGCCGGCGAGGAATCCGCGATCGCCGCGGCTCGCGCCGCGTACATCACCGGGTTCGGCGCAACCAGCAACCTGGAGGCCGGCCGGCGCTGGGGCATCCCGACGATGGGCACCGCCGCACATGCCTGGACGCTCCTGCACGACAGCGAGGAGGACGCCTTCCGCTCTCAGATCGAGGCTCTCGGCGTGGACACCACCCTGCTGATCGACACCTACGACATCCGGCAGGGCGTGGCGGCCGCCGTGCGGGTCGCCGGCACCGGCCTCGGCGGCGTGCGGATCGACTCGGGTGACCTTCCCACCGTCGCCGCTCAGGTCCGGGCGCATCTCGATCAGCTCGGGGCCACAGCCACGAAGATCACCGTCACCAGCGACCTGGACGAATTCGCGATCGCCGCGCTGGCGGCATCCCCGGTCGACTCGTACGGAGTGGGCACCTCCGTGGTCACCGGCTCGGGCACGCCGACCGCCGGCATGGTCTACAAGCTCGTCGCCCGGCAGGCATCCGACGGGTCGTGGGTCGCGGTGGCGAAGTCCTCGGCCGACAAGAGCTCGATGGGCGGCCGCAAGGCGGCGTTCCGCGCACTGCAGGACGGTGTCGCGACCGCCGAGGTCGTGGCGGTCTCGGACGGGTTCGAGCAGGTCGACACGGCGGCCGACCACCCCGGAGCGCGGCCGCTGCAGGTTCAGCTCATGGTGGAGGGGGAACCGGATGCCGCGTACCAGGGCCACCCCGGCGTCGAAGCCGCGCGTGCGCATCACGTCCGCGCACGGCACGAGCTTCCGATGCGGGGGCTCGCGCTGAGCCGGTCGGATCCGGCGATCCGGACCGTCTTCGTCGACGCCGGCTCGTGAGCTGCCCCGCGGGGGGAACAGGACCGGCGATCAGCCGACGAGCGACTCGTAGATCTCCTTGCACGTCGGGCACACCGGGAACTTCTCCGGATCACGTCCGGGCGTCCACTTCTTGCCGCACAGCGCGCGGACCGGCTTGCCCGTGATCGCCGATTCGAGGATCTTCTCCTTCTTCACATAATGCGAGAAGCGCTCGTGATCGCCGGGTTCCAGGTTCTCTTCCCGGATGAGCTCTTCGAGTTCTCGATCTAGGGTCGCGGTGCCACCCTGATCCGGGGTGTCGAGGGGGGTGCTCATGGTCAGTCAGTGTATCGCGCTGACAGAACGCGAGGGGCCGGGCGAGGCGCCGGCCGTCCCGGCGGGGGGTGTTCTCACACGGATTCCGCGAACTCCATGAGCCGGCCGCCGCGCTGCCGGAAGACAGCGGATCCGATCGCGATGCCGACGATCAGCACGACCGCTCCGATCGCCAGGCCGCCCCACAACGCGAGCGTCGCCGCCTCCGGGTCGCCGTTCAGCGCCAGCCATGCCCACCACAGCGCCGGGGCGCTGAGTACGACTCCGCCCAGCATGACCACCGCCTGCGCGATGGCGCCGCCCGCGCCCACCCGCTGGGGTTGCTGGAACGGGCTCTCTCCGGGCCGTGAGACCGCGTACGGCGCGGCGACCGAGGAGATGCTCGACAGTCCCAGGCCGGTCAGGAACAGAGCGGCACAGACGCCGGCCATCGCCGGCAGCAGAGCCCAGCGACCGTTCAGGGCGACGGCGATCGGGACGCCGATCGCCAGCAGGGGGATGCCGATCAGCAGCACGGGGACCAGCCGCCCCACCCGATCGGATACTCCGCGGATGCCGCTCGCGATGTGCATCCAGATCGCCGTGGAGTCGTAGGCGACGTCATTGTGCGGGAACCAGCCGAGGAACAGCGCGATGATGGGGACCGGTACCAGCGCCACGATCTGCGGAGGGACACCCGCGATCAGCAGCGGGACCGTGGTCAGGACCGCCGCGACCGGGATGACGGCGATGTTCACGACGTAGCGGAGGTCGCGCAGCCAATAGATCAGGCTTCGCGCGGCGATCGCTCCGCCGGCGGTTCGGGGAGCGACGGCGAACCAGCCCAGCCCGCCGCGCACGTGCACACTCACCGGCCGGTCCGTGGTGGAAAGCAGTCGTCTGACAAGCAGGAACCAGATCAAGCCGAGGGTGAGAAGGGTGCCCGCAGCGATGAGCACGATCGCGCCGGCCGCGCCGGTCTGCTGCTGTGCGAGCGCCCCGGGCAGGGCCCACGCCGCTCCCAGCGGTGTCAGCGCCAGGATCGAGACGGCCTCCGCCAGCTGCGGCGGGACCTGGCCGCGCCACTCGAGCGAGCCCAGGAACACGGCCACCGGCACGGCGACCACCAGGACGACGAGGGCGAACACTCCGGCCAGTTCACGTGAACGCCGCCCGCGTGAGAACAGGGCCGTCAGCGCCATGCACACCCGCGCGAGCAGCACGCACGTGGCAACACCCAGCACGACGCCGAGGCCCGCGGCCCACCCGGGAACGCCGCGCTCGGCCCACACGACGGCCGCGCACACCCCCACGGCCACCAGGACGAGCGTGGGCACGCTGAGGAACCCGGCGACGCCGAGGACAGCCGCCAGCCTGCCGGCGGGCAGGCCGAGGACCACGAACCGGCGAGGATCCAGCGGATCCGTCGCCCCGGCGATCAGGGGGGCCAGCGCGAACCCGAGTGTGACGGCGGACCCGCCGAGTACCGTGACGGCGAGCAGCTCCTCGGTGCGCGCATCCCGCAGCGTGAGAATCGCCCAGCACACGGTCACCGCGGACATCGCCAGCAGCAGCAGTCCCAGCAGCACCCGGGTCACGTGCGCGGAGTCGCCGCGCAGGGCACCCAGCAGAAGAGCGATCCTCAGTCGGAGAACGTGTGCAGCCACTCCAGGCCCTCCACGTCGCTCAGACCGCCCGCGAGCTCGATGAAGCGCTGTTCGAGCGTGAGCTCGCCGCGCACCTCGTCCACGGTCCCCTCGGCCAGCACCTGGCCGGCGACGATGACCGCCAGTCGGCCGCAGACTCGCTCGACCAGCTCCATCCCATGGCTGGAGAGGATGACCGTTCCGCCGTGTGCGACGTAAGCGGAGAGGATGTCGAGGATGATCGCGCTGGAGACCGGATCCACCGACTCGAACGGCTCATCCAGGACCAGGACCCGCGGAGAGTGGATCAGGGCGCCCGCGAGCATCACCTTCTTGACCATTCCCGCCGAATAGTCCGAGACGGCACGACCGAGGGCGCCGGACAGGTCGAAGGCACGCGCCAGGTCGGCTGTTCTGCTCTCGACGACGGCTGACGGCAGTCCGCGCAGCAGCCCGTAGTAATGCAGCAGCTGCCGCCCGGTGAGACGGTCGAACGTGCGCAGCCGATCGGGCAGCACCCCCATCTGCCGCTTCGCGCCGATCGGGTCGGATGCCGCGTCGATTCCGTTCACGAGGATGCTCCCGCGGTCAGCGCGCAGCAGTCCGGCGATCATCGACAGCGTGGTGGTCTTGCCGGCGCCGTTCGGTCCGACCAGCCCGTAGAAGATTCCGGCGGGAACGGTCAGATCGATGCCGTCCACGGCACGGGTATCGCCGAAGCTCTTGGTGATCCCCTTGACCACCAGCGCAGCGGTGCCCGCATCCACGGCTGCCGTCACCGGCGCGTCCGGCGCGGCGATGGTCGGCGGGCGGACGTGTGCCCGGTCCAGGGCCACGACGATCGTCGCGTCGGCATCCGCGGGCGGCACCTCGGCAGGCAGCCCGGACGGCTCATCCGTACCCGGCCCACCGGGTCCGGCCGGCGGAGCCACCGCGGGCTCGGCCGTCGCCTCGGCCAGGGACTCGGTCGTCGTGTCGGCCAGGGACTCGGTCGTCGTGTCGGCCAGGGACTCGGTCGTCGTGTCGGCCAGGGACTCGGTCGTCTCCGCCGGCGCAGCCACCGCAGCCGCAATCGCCTCAGCCACGGGCTCGGGCTCGGGCTCGGTCGTTGTTTCGGGCGGCACAGCCACCGCAGGCTCGGCCGTCTGAGCCACGGGCTCGGGCGTCGTTCCGGGCGGCACGGCGACTGCTGGCTCGGCGACCGCCTCCGCGGGCTCGGCCGTCTCGGCAACGGACTCCGGCGCCCCGGCACGCTCCGGCGCTTCGAGCTCAGCCTCATCCGGTGTGGTCGGGGGCGGGAGCGGAGGACGCGGCGGGACGATGAAATCCGGCGGCGGCGGCAGATCCGGCGGCAGCGGCAGATCCGGCGGCGGCGGCAGATCCGGCGGCAGCGGCAGATCCGGCGGCAGCAACAGATCCTGCGGCAGCGGCGGCGGCGGTCCCGGGGCGGGAGTCGGTTTCCTGCGCGGTGCCTTCTTGGCCGTGGTCCTACCCGATGGTCGTTTCGGGGTGGGCCGGGGTTGGGCCTGCGCCGCCGCGACATCGGCGGGCACGTCGGGTTTGGGCGGAAGCTTTCTGACCTGGCCGCGCGCGCCACCGGGTTCGCCATCCGAGAGGTTCGGATGGGCGTCTTGCGGCAGAGGCAGCGGGGCTGTCACCGATACAACCTACCAAGCGGTCCCGACGCGGCGGCAACGCGTGCCCCTGACCGGGCGAGCGTCTTTTTGTCACAAGTCTGCAACGGCGAGGGCCCTTCATGCCGGTTCCCAGGTGTCATCGCTACCATGAATTTTGGCACAAGGGAGTGTCGCGTCGGTGAACCGACAGTGAAGACACTCATCCCCAGGAGCAGACTTTTGACCCTTCAGACCGTGATTCTCGCAGCCGGAATGGGCTCGCGGCTAGGCCGCAGCCTGCCCAAACCC
Organism: Microbacterium sp. zg.B48; assembly: GCF_024623505.1. NCBI lineage: Bacteria > Bacillati > Actinomycetota > Actinomycetes > Micrococcales > Microbacteriaceae > Microbacterium > Microbacterium sp. zg.B48. The sequence goes on along the minus strand of NZ_JANJFE010000010.1, from coordinate 207,672 downwards.
CTGACCGAGCTCAGCGACGGACGCAGCATCATGCAGCAGCAGCATGAGAACATCCGCGCCGCCTTCGGCACCGACGCGCGCATCACCACCGTCGTGGGATACAAGGCGGAGGCGATCGTGGAGGCCTTCCCCCGCGTCGACTACGTCTACAACGACCGTTACGACCAGACCAACACCTCCAAGAGCCTGCTGCGCGCCCTCACCAAGAGCGGCAAGGGCGGCGTGCTCTGGATGAACGGCGACGTCGTCTTCGATCCTCGGGTGCTGGGGCGGGCGATCGAGCTGATCGAGCGCGATCAGTCCTTCGTCGCGGTCAACACCTCGAAGGTCAGTGACGAAGAGGTCAAGTACACCGTCACCGCCGAAGGTTTCATCAACGAGCTGTCCAAGACCGTCCAGGGCGGCATCGGCGAGGCCGTCGGGATCAACTACATCTCCAGCACCGACAAGCAGGCATTCATCCGCCAGCTGTCCCGCGTGGACGACCAGGATTACTTCGAGCGTGGCCTCGAACTGGCGATCGTCGAGGACCGCGTCCTGCTGGAGCCGATGGACATCTCTGATCTGTACGCCGTCGAGGTCGACTTCGCCGAAGATCTGGAACGCGCCAACCTCTTCGTCTGAGCCCGCTCTGCTTGTCAAGCCCAGGCTTCGCTCGGTGGTGCACGCGTAAGATCGGCCCGATGGCCGAAAAGGTGCACCGAATCCACTCCCTCCCGGAAGACGCTCCGTGGACGGGAGGACTTCCGCCCGCCGGTTCGGACGAGCATCCGTTGATCGTCCGCATGCTGGACCGCGTGCTGGCGATCCAGCGACCGGTTGTCGTGGCGCACCTGCGCAGCATCCGCCTGCGTCATCCCCAGGCCACGACCAGCGAGATCGTCCGCATTCTGGAACGTCGCTATCTCGCCGCCGTGACCACGGGAGGCGCGGCCGTCGGCGCCACGGCCGTCGTGCCCGGGATCGGCACCGGCGTGACGCTCGCGCTGAGCGGAGTCGAAACCGTCGGGTTCCTCGAAGCGACGACCCTGTTCGCGCAATCGGTGGCCGAGGTGCACGGGATCCCCGTAGCGGACCCCGACCGCGCGCGAGCGCTCGTCCTGGCCCTCATGCTGGGCAAGGAGGGCGTGGATCTGGTCGCGCAGCTGGCCGGTCAGGTCACGGGCAAAGGCCCCGGCCGCGACCGCTACTGGGGCGAGCTGGTCACCAAGACCCTTCCGCGGGCCGCGGTCGGTCCCCTCGTCGACCGTCTGAAGACCGCTTTCGTGCGCTCCTTCGCCGCGCGCGGCGGCGCATCCTTCCTGGGAAAGGCGTTGCCGTTCGGCATCGGCGCGGCGGTCGGCGGCGCCGGCAATCACATCCTCGGCCGGCGAGTGCTGATCGGGTCGCGCCGCGCGTTCGGACTGCCGCCGGTCGAGCTTCCGGTCGACCTGGAGCCCGGACCGGACACGCTGCGGCTGGAGCACGCCGCTACTCGCGGCATCCGTCGCGCCGGGGGAGCGATCGCTGAGGGGGTGACCCGCGGCGTCTCGGCGGTGGGCAGCGCCGGACGCAAAGTCGGTGGTGCGGTCACCCCACGCCGGCGGAAGGCGATCGAGGAACACGGTGCCGCGGCATCCGACCGTTCGATCGACGACGGTCACGCCGAGGGCTGAGACCCACCGCTCCTCCCCAGCGCCGGGTGATCTCCGTCCGCGCACATCAGCGGTCTGATCGGGCAGAATCGACGGCCCGTCGTCGGACGCCGCTTCTAGCGTTCCCGACATGCTGAGAGTCGTCGATCCCGAAGAGTTCCCGTCTGCATACCCTGTGCCGTGGCACGTCGACCACGTCTATGACACGCATCCCCTGATCACGAACGCCGGCAACACTCCCCTGGATTTCGTCCGGGTCTTCGTGGACAGCAGCGCGTTCGCGCCCGAGACCGAGCTCTGGGGGCAGATGCTTCCCGGCGAGACGATCGAGCTGTGCCTGTGCGATCACGACCCGGACGATGTGGTCGTGACGCTGAGCTGGTTCCGCCCGGAAACGGGAATCGAGTACGTGTGGCGATTCCTCGTCTGACACCACGACCCGCGCACGCAGACGCGCGCACAATGGAGGCATGGGTCTGTTCACGCCGCGTCCCGAAGAGCCCGCCGAGTGGGCCGGGCTTCCCTCTGAGCCGCTCGAGCCGGTCCAGGCAGTCGACTCGCTGGACCCCGCGACCGGGTACACCGATCCGCTGCGCGTGCTGGGGCCGGCAGTGCAGTCCATCGTCATCCCGGTGGTCGTCCCCGTGGCGGAGCCGGGGCCGCCGGCCGCCGACACCGCTGAGCGGGAAGCCCCCGAACCGACGCCGGAGTGAGCGCCCGCCTGAAGATCAGTCGTCCAGGTCCGCCTCGTCCGACTCGGACTCGTCGTCTTCGTCCTGGTCGGCAGCTCCCCGCGCGTGCCACGTCTCCCAGGCAGCCATCAGCTGCCCCACCGCTGCGTGGAACCGCTGCGTCGCCGCTCCGGGGCGGGTGTCGCCGAAGTAGAAGGTCACCCACTGCTCCAACCGCGCGACGGCATCGGCGTCCTCCAGAACGCGGTCCGTTTCCGCGACGATGGCAGCGGCATCCGACGCCGCGAGCCATTCACAGGCCGACAGGTAGCCGTGCATGTCGATGACGGCCTCCGGGTCGACCGGCCGAGTGACCATCAGCGGCCGGTCTGCGGCGAGTCGGTCGTAGACCATCGCCGAGATGTCGACGATGGCGACGTCGGCCGCGGCCAGCTGCCAGCCGAGGTCGGGACCGTCGTCGAAGACGTGGTTCGCGATGCTGTCCGCGGCGTTGGCTGACTCGAGCGCGGCGATGATGCGGCGGTTCGCCGCGCCGTACTCAGGGTTGACGACGCCGGAGCGCGGATGGGGGCGATAGATGACGCGGTGGCGGCCGGTGGCGAGCAGCGCGGTGATCAGCGTCTCGCCGTGCGTGAGGATCGAGCCGTAGTGCGCGGACGGACGGTCGCCCTCCCAGGTGGGGGCGTACAGGACCACGACGCGCTCATCCGGTGTGTACGGCAGCAGACCGGAGTAGTGGTCCGCCTGCGGGCGCCCGATCTGGATGGTCCGCCGGTCCAGGTCGTAGTCCCACAGCACCCGGCCGAGCCGCTCCCGAGCGGCCTCCCCCGCGATGAATGCGTAGTCATACGCCTTGTACTGGTTCGTGGTCATGTACATCTTGTCGGACTCGCCGTGGTTGATGAACACGTGCCAGCGCCGCCCGTACCGGAACATCTGAAAGTTTCGCGTGTTCTGGTTGACGTAGAGCACAACGCGGATGTCCTGATCCGAGATGAAGTTCTCCACATCGCGGACCGTGGGAACGAAGGCGACCGGAAGCGCACCGTCGGCCAGGAGCGCGCGAGCGCCGGTCGCAACGCGGCTCATCACGACCACCGGCCACGTCTTGCTCAGCTCCGCGAGCGGCTTGTACCACTGCCGCAGCTGGTACATGTTGACCGCACCGTCCGCGAAGTACACCGCGACGCGATAGCGATTCGGCACGTGCGGCGGCATCCGCTCGATCGCCTGCCGGACCTCACGGACGGCGCCGCGGCTGACGACCGCCTTGCGCAGCAGAGCTGCCGCCTTCTTCGCATCCGTCACAAGACCCACGCCCTCAGGATACCGGCGGGGCCGCGTGGCATGATCGACGGGTGCATGTCGACCAACCCGGACGCAAGGATGCGCCGGTCGTCGCCGAAGGCGCCGGAGTGAGCTTCGTCATGCCGGTGCTGAACGAGAGGGTCTACCTGCGCCGCGCCGTCGAGACCGTGCTCGCGCAGGACGTCGGTGGTCCCACCGAGCTGATCCTGGCGCTTGCCCCTTCGACGGACGGCACCACCGAGCTGGCCCGGGAACTCGCCGCCGATGAACGCATCGTGCTGGTCGACAACCCCGATGCCGACATCCCGATCGGACTGAACCGCGCCATTCGCGCCGCCCGGTATCCGACGATCGTGCGGGTCGACGCGCACTCCGAACTGGAGCCGGGGTACACCACGCGCGCCCTGGAGACTCTCGACCGCGTCGGCGCGGCCAATGTCGGCGGCGTGATGAAGGCAGACGGCCGGACGCCATTCCAGCGCGCCGTCGCGCGCGCATACAACTCCCCGATCGGCCTCGGTGGCGGGGCGTACCACGGCGGCACCTCCGAGGGCGAGGCCGAGTCCGCCTATCTCGGCGTCATGCGCCGGGACGTGCTGGACGAGGTCGGGCTCTTCGACGAGAGCATTCGGCGAGGCGAGGACTGGGAGCTGAACCTGCGCATCCGCCGCGCCGGTTACCGGGTGTGGTTCGATCCCGCGCTCTCGGTCACCTACTGGCCCCGCGAAAGCTGGACCCGACTCGTGCGGCAGTTCTCCGCGACGGGGCGGTGGCGGGGAGAGCTCGTCCGCCGCTACGGCCGCGGCAACTCGCTGCGGTTCTTCGCCCCGCCGGCTCTCGTCATCGCGCTGGTACTCAGTGTGGTCGTCGGGCTCCTGCAGCTCACCGGCGTGGTCACCGGATGGTGGGCCGTTGCCGCGTCGGCCGTCTACCTGCCGGTGCTGGCGTATGCACTGCTGGTCCTCGCCATGGCGCTCGGTCGCGGCGGCGGCTCCGGCTGGCGCGACAAGCTGTGGACCCTGGCCGTGCTGCCCAGCATGCATCTCGCGTGGGGCACGGGATTCCTCGTCGGCGTCGTGCGGGGTGCGCACGACACCGTCGATACGTCGCGACTGGGCGACCGCAACACCCCGCTGCCCTGACCTGTCGACACGCCGACCGCCTTTGTGCTCTACCGCTCGGTGGAGCGCTGAGCAAACATAGGCCCTCAGCCAGGTCAGGAGGCCCCGAAGTGAAAGCCCTCGTATACCAAGGAGCAGGCAAGAAGGCGTGGACAGAGGTCCCCGACCCGGAGATCATCCACGCGACCGATGCGATCGTGATAATCGAGGCGACCACCATCTGCGGGACCGATCTGCACATCCTCAAGGGGGATGTCCCCGCCGTCGTCGAAGGGCGCATCCTCGGCCACGAGGGCGTCGGCACGATCACCGAGGTCGGCACCGCGGTGGGCGGGCTGAGCGTGGGCGACCGCGTCATCATCTCGTGCGTGTCCGCGTGCGGCCATTGCTCCTACTGCCGCAGGCAGCTGTATTCGCACTGCCTGGCGCCCGAAGGCCAATCGGGAATCGGCTGGATCCTCGGGCACCTGATCGACGGCACACAGGCCGAGTACGTGCGCATACCGTTCGCGGACACCTCGCTGCACAAGGTTCCGGACACTGTGACGGATGCCGAGGCGATCCTGCTCTCGGACATCCTGCCCACCGGACACGAGATCGGCGTGCAGGCCGGCCGGGTCGCCGCCGGCGATGTCGTCGCCGTGATCGGCGCCGGTCCGGTCGGGCTGGCCACGATCGCCACGGCGGGGCTGTACGGACCGTCGCGGGTCATCGCCCTCGATCTGGATTCGAACCGCATCGAGCAGGCGAAGCGGTTCGGCGCGACCGACGGCGTGCTCTCCTCCGATGCGGACTGGAAAGAGCAGGTGCTGGCGCTCACCGACGGGTTGGGGGTGGATGTCGCCATCGAGGCGGTCGGGATTCCGGCCACGTTCGAGGCCGCGCTGGAGATCATCCGGCCGGGCGGTGTCGTCGCGAACGTCGGGGTGCACGGCAAGCCGGTGGAGCTGCCGATCGATCGCCTGTGGATCGCCAACATCGCCATCACGATGGGGCTGGTGAACACCGACACCACCCCGACGCTGCTCAAGCTCGTCGAGCAGCACAAGCTCCCGTCGGCGGCGTTCGTCACCCACGAGTTCCGGCTCGACCAGATGGACGAGGCCTACGACGTCTTCTCCCGCGCGGCGGAGACCGAGGCGCTGAAGGTCCTCATCCGCGCGTGAGTCAGGTCCCCGCGGCCTCGATGAAGCGCTGGTCGATGATCCGGTCGACCACGCGCTCGGCAGCATGTCCGTCGTCGCGGGGATTGAACCTGTCTCGCCATTGCGCGTACTTCACCGCGAAATCCGCGGGGTCCCCATCGCGCAGCGCGAGGACCAGCTCCTCCTGGGTCTGCACCACGGGCCCCGGCGCGTGGGAGGCCAGGTCGAAATAGAACCCTCGCAGCTCGCCCCGATAGTGCGCGATGTCCGGAACGAGGAAGTACATCGGCTTGCCGGTCACGCTGAAATCGAACATCACCGACGAGTAGTCCGTGATCAGGGCGTCCGCGGCCAGCAGCAGTCGGGCGGTGTCGGGAAACCCGGTGACATCCAGGACGCGGGGGCCCGCGGCATCCCGTCCGGCCAGCAGCGTCCGGGAGTGACCGCGCACGAGCACGACCGAGTCGGTGGCCGCCGCCAGTGCGGCGGGGTCGATGAAGTCGACGATCTCGGTGCGGTCGTCGCGCCAGGTCGGGGCGTACAGCAGCACGCGCTCGTCCGGGCGGATGCCCAGGGCCTCCCTGGTCGCACCGTTGTCGCCGTTGACGAGAACGTCGTTGCGGGGATAGCCCTCCACCCAGATCGGTCGCGTCAGGAAGGCGTACGCCTTGCCCAGGACGCGGGCCGCGTAGGGGTTCTGCGCGAGCAGCACGTTCCAGCGCCGCGACTCCTTGAAGACGGCGGCCATCCTGCGCAGATCGAATCCGGGGCGATGCAGGGCCAGGCGCTTGAGCGGAGTGCCGTGCCAGGTCTGCACCACGACCTGCCCGGCCCGGCGGGAGAAGGTGCGCCGCAGCCAATCGTTGACCACGAGCAGCCGGGACGAGCCACGGGCCCGCCACCAGTCGGGGCTTCCGTCCACCACCGGGATGGCCCCCTCCGGGACCTGCACGGAAAGGTCCACGACGCTCCAATAGCGGGTCACTTCCGGCGCACGGCGGGCGATTTCGCGATCGATGGCGAGCGGGTTGTCGCTGGCGTTTCGCCCGTAGAAGCTCTCGAAGAAGACGGCGTTCTCCAGGGCAGTGGGTCGTGTCGCGTATCGGCGCTCCAGCGCCGCCTGCCCGTCGCCGGAGTCGTATGCGGGGTCGATCGGCGGCCCGATCGTGAGTGTGCTGCCCTCCAGCGCGGCGCGCAGCGTTCCGAGCTGAGTCAGGGGGAGGGATGCCGGCAGCTCGAGCTCATCGCCATCCGCGACAGCGATGCGCAAGTCGTAGCTGCCCACCGGCAGCGGAAGCTGCCCGCCGCCCCACCGCGAGGAACGCAGTGGAAGCACCGCGCGCCAGGTCTTGCCGCGACCGGTCATCGATCCCACGACCCGGGCGCGGGGCCCGACCAGTTCGACCGATTCCGGACGTGGGCCGGCACCGGAGACGATCAGTGTCGCTCCTGCATCGGTGGAGAAGCGGGCGTCGGTCATCTATGTCCCCTCGTCGTTCACGGCGCCGTCGATCCGCGCATCTGCGCGTACCCTCGCCAGGATCGCACGGTACACCCTGCGCGTGTTCTCTCCGTCGCGGAAGGCGTGCACGCGACGGCTCAGTCGCGCAGACCGCGCGATGCTCTGGTCGCGGACGGACTGCTCGCCCAGCAACGCGTCCAGCTGCGCCGCGGCCTGCGGCCAGTTCACCGCCCAGTCCTCGCCCGCGACATCCGCGTACGACCCGTAGAAGCCGCGGGTGCGCGCGTACGCCTCGACGTCCGGCGCCAGGAAGAGGACCGGGAGCGGCACGAGCGCCGCATCGAACACGAGCGACGAGTAGTCGGTGACCAGCGCGTCCAGGCCGGACAGAAGAGGGGTGACGTCGGCGACGAGGTCGCTGCCGAGGCTGCGCACCCGCTCGGTCGCGGCGGGCGGGGCATAGTGGCCGGCCCCGAGTGGATGCGATCGCACCAGCAGGACGGCGTCGTGACGGTTCAGCACCGCGACGATCGCCCGCCATTCCTCCGCGGAGGGCACCGCCGGGTCGGGGGCACCGTCACGCCACGTCGGCGCGTACAGGATCAGCCGCGCGCCAGGATCCAGCGTCCCCGTCGCCGCGCCGATCGCCGCCCGGGCAGCGGAGCGGCGCGTGTCCGCAGTGCCGCGCGAGAGGACATCCACTCGCGGTTCGCCGGTGACCGGGACATGCGCGTCCGGCAGTGCGAAGGCCGACTCGAGGCGTCCGCGGACGAGGTGGGAGGCGGCCGGCAGCACGTCTATGCGACGAGTGGCCGCGCGGTACATCGCACCGATCAGCACGGGCAGCAGGCGGGATCGCGGAAGGATGCCGCTGCGCACGGTCTCGGGCGAGTCCAAGCCGATCCGTTTGAGCGGGATGCCGTGCCAGAGCTGCACGATGACCGCACCGGGGACCGCGTAGCGGTTCACGTCTCCGAAGCCGTGCGTGACCACGACGATCCCCGCGCGTGCGGTGAGCCAGAACCCGCGCAGCGACTGCTTGCGCGCGTACGGGATGCCGCGAATGGCGGCATCCCTCTCCTGCTGAGCCGAGCCGACGAGCCAGACCGCGGGATGCCCATGCGCGGCGACCTCGTCCCACAGCGCAAGGGCACCGTCTGCGATGCCGACCGCGCAGCCGAACACCCAGGTACCCCGGCGACGCGGAATCAGAAGCGTGACGAGGCGGCCGAGCACGTAGAGCGGGATGCTCGCGATCTTCCGCGCGTTTCCCGCGCCGAACGAGAAAGACGCCACCCCGCGACTCTATCGCGGGGTGGCGTCTCGGACTCTGACCGGTGTTACGGCTGCAACTCGCCCAGCGTCACATCGAGCGTCCGGGTCCGGCCGTCACGCACGAAGGACAGGGACGCGTCGCTGCCCGCGGCAGCGGCGCGGACCTGGGCGGTCAGGTCGGTGGCGTTCGTGATGGGCACCCCGTTGAACTCCGTGACCACGTCACCCTCTGCGAGCCCCGCCGCCTGGGCGGCGCCGCCCTCGACGACCTCGGCGATGTACGCCCCGGTGATCGTGGCGTCCTCGACCGCTGAGGCGTCGCGAACGCTCGCGCCCAGCAGACCGTGCGTCGCCGCCCCGTCCTCGATGATCTCGTCCGTCACACGCTTGACGATGTTCGAGGGGATCGAGAAACCGACCCCGATCGAGCCGGACGCACCGCTCGCGCCGCCTGCGGTCGCGATCGCGACGTTGATGCCGATGAGCTTGCCCTCGGCATCCACGAGAGCTCCGCCGGAGTTGCCGGGGTTGATCGCGGCGTCCGTCTGGATGACGGCGATCGAGATGGACTCGGTCGGAAGCTGCGTCGGGTCCTGGCCCTGTCCGAAGTCGAAGAAGAACGGCGGTGCCTCCTCGGAGTCCGGCGCCTGACCGTCCTCGGAGTCCGGGGTGTCGCTCGAGTCCGGAGCAGCCGAGGAGGCGATCTGGATCGAACGATTCAGCGCGCTCACGATGCCCGTGGTCACCGTGTTCTCAAGCCCCAGCGGAGCGCCGACGGCGATGGTCTCGTCGCCGACGTTGAGCTTGGACGAATCCGCGAACTCGATGGGTGTGAGGTCTTCGGCGCCCTCGAGTTTGATGACAGCGAGGTCGTACGTGGGGTCGGTGCCCACCACCTCGGCGTTGAACACGCGGCCATCGGAGGTGCTCACGCGGATGGTCGCGTCGGCGGACGCGCCGTCGAGTGTCACAACGTGGGTGTTGGTGACCACGTAGCCGTCACGGGTCAGGATGACACCGGACCCGGTGCCGGCACCGTTCGTGCCGGCTGCCTGAATGGTGACCACGCTGGGAAGCACCTTCGCGGCGATCGCCGTGGTCTGCGTGACCTCGTCGGGGTTGTTCACCGTCACAGTGGCCGGGCCGGCCTGCGAGCTCGTGGCCGCCGGCGTGAACAGGTTGACGCCGGCATAGGAGCCGCCCAGGCCCGCGACACCGCCGACGATCGCGGCAGCGACCAGGATGCCGACGACCTTGCCGGCACCGGACTTCTTCTTCGGTTCGGCGTCGCTACGCGGCGTGCCTGCCGAGCCCGGACTCAGCGGCGTGGTCGGCCGGGTCTGGTTGGCATCCGGCCGTCCGGCCGCCGCACCGAAGGCCGACGCATTCTGCGGACCCGCCGTGGGCTGGCCCGCGTAGGACTGCGCGCGCGGGTGACCGTAGGGCGGTGCCTGCTGCGGGTAAGGGGGATAGCCCGCCGGCGATCCTGCCGGGCGTCCACCCTGCGGGGCCTGCCAGGCGGCCGCGCCGGGCTGAGCGGGCGCACCGGGCTGGGCGGATGCGCCGGGCTGAGCGGGCGCACCGGGCTGGGCGGGGGCGGACGCGGGCGGCTGGGTGGCCGCCGGGGCGACCCGCTCGGGAAGAGGCGGGGCCGCCGGGATGCTGGGCTGCGAAGGCTCCGGCGTCGGCTCGGACGCGGTCACCTCCGGCTCCGTGGTCTCGGGTGTGGAAGTCTCGGGCGCTGTCGACTCGGGCGTAGCGTCGACCGGCGTGCGGGGGGTGGAATCTTCGGGGCGGTTGCCCGTGATGTCGCTCATGGTTGCTCCTTCTGCCGACTAAGACAACTGTGCTCCCGGATTCTGTGGATTTCTTATGCCAAGGATGGGCGTCGACTATGCGAGTAGCGTGAGCCGGATGCGAGAAATTCCAGGAGCCTGGCGCCGAACCGCGATGGGCGCCGGCCTCATCTCTGCCGATGCTTCACCCCGTCCCACCATCTTCGCCGAGATGTCGGCCCTTGCGGCGCGAACCGGCGCGATCAACCTGGGCCAGGGCTTTCCCGACGAGGACGGACCACGCGAAGTGCTGGACGCGGCACGGGAGGCGATCGCCAACGGCGTGAACCAGTATCCGCCCGGCCGCGGCACCCCGGATCTGCTGCTGGCGATCAGCGAGCATCAGCGGCGCTTCTACGGTCTCGATCTGGACCCGCAGCGCAATGTGCTGGTCACCGCCGGCGCGACCGAGGCGCTGGCGGCCGCACTGCTCGCGCTCATCGACGGCCCGGAGGACGAAGTGGTCGTCTTCGAGCCGTATTACGACTCCTACGCAGCGGTCGTCGCGCTCACCGGCGCCCGGCTCGTGACGGTGCCGCTGCGGTGGCCCGACTTCCAGCCCGACCTCGATCAGCTGCGCGCCGCGGTGACCGACCGGACCCGCGTCATCCTGGTCAACGACCCGCACAACCCCACCGGCGCCGTCTTCAGCCGCGAGCTCCAGGACGAAGTGATCCGCCTCGCGGATCGTCACGATGCCTTCATCATCACCGACGAGGTCTACGAGCACCTCGTCTTCGACGGACCCCATGTGCCGATCGCCACGCTGCCGGGGGCGTGGGAACGGACCCTCACCATCTCGTCGTGCGGCAAGACCTTCTCGGTGACCGGGTGGAAGATCGGCTGGATCACCGGGCCAGCCGTCCTGGTCGACGCCGTGCTCGCCGTCAAGCAGTTCCTCACGTACGTCAACGGCGCGCCGTTCCAGCCGGCGATCGCGACCGGACTGCGCATGTCCGATGACTTCTTCCGAGGCATCGCTCGGACGCTCCGCGACAAGCGGGACCTGCTCGGCGCAGGCCTGCGATCGGCAGGCTTCGAGGTCTCGATCGCTGCGGGTTCGTATTTCACGGTCGCGGACGCTGCTCCCCTGGGCGCGACCGATGCCGCCGATTTCTGTCGCGCGCTTCCGGACCGCGTCGGGGTCGTCGCCATTCCGTTGACGGCGTTCGTCACCACAGGACGGCGTGCGCAGTACGCCACCCTGGTTCGCTTCGCGGCGTGCAAGCGCGTTCGGGTGCTCGAGGACGCGGTGCTGCGCCTGGGCGCGCTGACCGCCTGAGCTGCGCGCGGGGGTCAGCGCGGGGAAGCGATGCCCGCAGCGGCACGCTCACTCGCGCGGTACGACCCCCATCCGGCGCAGGCGCAGCGCCGGGTTGACCCGGCGCACACGCTGCACCGCGTCCCGGTCGAGGTGGGCGACGACCACGTCGGTCGCCGTGCCGATCGCGGCGACCTCGACGCCCTGCGGGTCCACGATCATCGAGTTGCCCACGCCCAGCGGCGGCGGGTGGTCGGCCGCGGCCACGAAGACCGTGTTCTCGATGGCGCGGGCGTGCACCAGCGTGCGCCAGTGGTGCTCTTTGAGCGGTCCCCGCACCCATTCCGCAGGAACGAGGAACACGTCGGCGCCGGCGTCGACGAGTGTTCGACCGACTTCGGGGAAACGCAGGTCGTAGCAGGTCATGAGCCCGAACCGCAGGCCCCCCAGCGAGAAGGTCTCCGGCGCGACCAGGTCCCCGGCCTGGACCCAGTCGGACTCGCGTTGACCGAACGCGTCGTACAGGTGGAGTTTGCGGTAGACCGCCACGATCCCGGTCGCATCGACCGCGACGACCGTGTTGCGCACATGGCGATCATCCGTCGCCCGCTCGAGGAGACCGGCGACGATGTGCAGCGCGTGTTCGGACGCTAGCCCGATCAGAGCCTGGACGAAGGGGCCGTCCAGGCCCTCGGCATTCTCGGCGAGCGAATCGTCGAACGGGTCGACGAAGTAACTCGAGTACTCGGGGAACACCACCAGCGAGGCGCCCCGATCGGATGCCGCGGCCGCGAGCTGCCCGATGGACGTCAGATTCGCCTCCTTGTCCGCGCTGGGTGCGAACTGAGCGACCGCGATGGCGGTGGTCTGAGCTGCCGGCGCGATCATCGGTCCGCCCCGTTATCGAGCCTCGCCCGGATGATGGCAGGACAAACGAGCCACAGCGCCAGGACGACCGCGGTGAGGGCCGCGATCGCGGTGACCGCGGCGGTGCGGTCGACCACGACATCGAAGACGAACCCGACGACCCCGACGAGCAGGACCGACACCGTTACGAGTGCCGTCAGCAGCGCCGCATGGCCGTATGTGACGACTTTGGCCTTCGCCCGCTGCTGGAAGAGGAAGCGGTGGATGGCCACGGGTGCGAGCGCCACGATCGACGTGAGCGCCGAGAGCACGATCAGGGCCAGGTAGAAGATCCGCTGGTCGTCGCTCAGGTCGCTGAAGGCGGGCTGGAAGGCCAGGGCCAGCAGGAACCCGGTGAGGATCTGCGTGCCGGTCTGCATCACCCGCAGTTCTTGGAGCACCTCGTTCCAGTTGCGGTCCGCACGTTCCGGGGGTGTTTCATCGCGCCCGTCGTGCAGGTCGTCCTGGTCGATGTCTGTCGGGGCGGTCATGCGCTCATCCTTGCCGTCACCGCCTGCAAACGGCAAGCCGAGCACCGCCGGGCAACCGGCCGGTTTTGCCGTGCTAAGCTTTTCCTGTGCCGCGGGGTGGAGCAGTTCGGTAGCTCGCTGGGCTCATAACCCAGAGGTCGCAGGTTCAAATCCTGTCCCCGCAACGAAAAGAAGAAGGCGTCCCTCCGGGGGCGCCTTCTTCTTTTCTTCCGAGCCCGGCGCAGGCAGACGCCGAGCGGCGATCGCTATTCGCGCCAGGGCAGGTTCAGGTCCTCGGCATCGACGTCGACGTCGCCCACGTCGTCGGGACCACCGGTGCCGGGAACAGCGCGGACCGCATCCTCGTCGATGTCGTCGTCGATCGTCTCCGGCAATGCGTCCGCCTGCTTCTGCTGCGTCTCGGTCTCACTGGCCGGACTGTAGGTCATGTCTTTGCGCACCTGATCGGATTCCGTCAACGGCGCCGGTGGCATCGCCTCCGTCTCCCCCGCTGCGAATGCCGGGCCCACATCGTCCTTGTGTCTGCTCACGTCTCACCCTCCGACTCGTAGGTTCGTCACGTTAGCCGCCGGGCTCCGGTCCTGGGACGGGCTTGACATGCCATGCCGTGGCTATCCGGGCGTCGACCTGGGAGGGTGTTCTCGTGCGTTCCGCAAGCCCGGGCGCCGACACCGCGGAGGGAACGCGAGCCCATGCGAGACGACCAGTCCGGCCGGGGCAGGGTGTTCGCATCACGATGCTCTGTCCGGGGGTGCGGGTGTTCATCGCCGAGCACCCCGAATACTCCGATCTCGTGGACCCGGATCCACCGGATTTCTGAGTTGCGACCCGGATCGGCCCGTGGCCGGTCAAGCGACACGGCCGCGGCGTGCTAGGCTGGTGTCTGCCCACTCGGGTCTAGCGTCTTAACCCACTGCCTCACTGTGGAGTAGCAGACAGCATGACGCCGGATCGTCGCATCGACATCCGCCCCCATCACCCTTCGACTTCCGTGTACGAGCGTCTGTATCGCCACACGAATCCTGAAAGCCGCATTGACTACCTGCATCACCGCAACATCGCGACCGCCGCTCGACTGGCGCCCCGCTGACGACGACGTGTTCGTCGCAACAGCCGCCGGCGAGTACGCTGGTTTCGTCGGCATCACCTCCCGCGGATACGAAGCGCACAGCGCTCGAGGCGAAGACCTCGGCGTACACGCGACGCGAGAACAGGCCTCGGCAGTGGTTGCGGCATCGGGCACGCATGCGGCTCCGTCGCAGACGGGCCGTCCCCTGCACCCCATTCGTCCGCTCCGAACACATCGGCGCGGTACAACCGGTCGCTCTCGCGGCCCTAAAAGTAAAAGGAAAGACACGATGGCCACTGGCACCGTGAAATGGTTCAACTCTGAAAAAGGCTTCGGCTTCATCGCTCCCGATGACGGCGGCGCCGACCTGTTCGCGCACTTCAGCGCGATCACTGGCGACGGCTACAAGGAGCTTCGCGAAGACCAGAAGGTCGAATTCGAGGCCGAGCGCGGCCCGAAGGGCATGCAGGCTGCGAACATCCGGCCTCTCTGATTTTCTGTTGGTTGGGGCGGCTTAGCTTCGCCCCGGCCGACCACTCCCTACGCGGTGCGCCTCGGCGCTGAGCGAACGGACAAGAATGCCGTGGACCTCGGGTCCACGGCATTCGCCGTTAACGGTCGGGTCCCGGGCGCAGTTGTTCGGGACATCGCCGCGCAGGTCGGCCGTACTCACGCGACCCCGACGTAATATCGAACATGGCGCACGCGATGAACACCGGGACCATCGTCGCAATCGTCGGCGAGCAATCCGAAGAAGCACTGGCCAGCCTCGACGGCATCCGTGGAGTCGAGGTGCTCGAGTTGCGGGACAGCGAGCCCGCGCTCGCGGCACGACGGATCGCCGCTGCCGGCACCCCGTGGATCGTCCACGATGCGGACCCGCTGGAGCACGTCGCAGCCGCGTGGGTGGAGCTGTTCGAGGAGCGATCGACACTGGGCGCACTCGAACTCGAGGTCGAGACCGTCCTGGCCATGTTCGAGGCGGGCTCCGCTTTGATGCCCGACTACTACATCGTGCTCGAGCCGCTGGGCGCGCCGGACACGTGGCGGCACTGGTGGTGCGGAGCGCTCGGACACCACGCCCCTCAGCGCGTGCTCGCCTCCCCCGCGCCGGCGACGGTGACGGATGCCGCCATCCGGCGTCTGCTCAGCCACCTGCCGTCCTCGCGGCCGTGGCCGGACCCGGCATCCTGGCTCCCCCGCCTGCCGTTCGAGATCCCGGACCGGGTGGGTCTGCGCAACTGATGCGGCAGCGGCGCGCCGCGCGCCGGGCACCGTCACCGTCACCGATCGGAGCGTGCGGCGAGCCCGGCGAACAGGGCGTGCAGCAGGGGAAGCACCGATATCGCCATGATCACGGTGCCGAACACGACATCGTCCACGCGGAGCAGGATCCCGCCGATGAACAACGCCGCGAACAGCACGGCCGAGATGACGCGCCGACCGGTGCGCTCGAGGCGTCCCATGCGCCGCTCGAGCCGCGGACTCTGTGCCGTCAGCCGTCCGTCTTCGATCCGCGTGACCACGTCATCCAGCCGCTGAGGCAGCCGCGCGAGCAGACCCGCGACCGACATCGCCTTCTGACCGAACCCCTGCAGGATGTTGCCGCTCTCGTCCCGGATGAGCTGGGCGGCGTACGGCTCGATCGCGTCCCAGATGTTGAATCGGGGGTCCAGCGCGCTGCACATGCCCGAGGTGAGTCCCATCGAGCGGATGATGAGCAGGAAATTCTCGGGCAGCTGGAACGGCAGTGTGCGCACGACGTCGGCGAACTCGACCGCGAACTCGCGGAACTCGCGCGGATCGACCTCCTGCAGCTCCGCGAACCCCATTCCTCCGAACCGTCCGAACAGTTTCGTCATCGCCCGCTCGAGCTCAGCGGTGTCGGCCGACGGCAGCAGCACTCCGACGTGCCGGATGCCGTCGACGAGCCCCTTGCCGTCGCGCGATGCCGCTGCGATGAGCACTTTCTGCAGGCCCCGGCGCAGACCGTCCGGAACCTCGCCCATCATTCCGAAGTCGATGAACGTGAGCTTCCAGGCCCGGCCGCCGGAATCCGCCCCCCCGACCAGCGGGGTGACGAAGATGTTCCCGGGGTGTGGGTCGGCGTGGAAGTACCCATGCTGGAAGAGCTGGTCGAACATCACGGAGGCGAACTGCTGTGCGACCTCCGCAGGGTCGATACCGGCGGCCTCCAACGCGACGATGTCGTTGATCTTGATCGCCGTCACGTCCTCGAGGGTGAGCACCCGCCGGGTGCTGCGCTCCCAGAAGACGCGCGGAACGCCTACCCGGGGGTCGCCGGCGAACATCTCCGCGAATCGCTCGGCGTTGGCGGCCTCGTGGAGATACTCGATCTCCTCCAGGCTGGTCTGGGCGAACTCCTCGACGAGCGAAGGCATGTCGACGCGATCAGCGACGACTTTCACGCGGCTGAGCCAGCCCGCGACGCGACGCAGCGCCCGCAGATCGACGTCGACGACCTTGTCGATCCCCGGCCGCTGGATCTTCACCACGACGTCGGTCATTCCGGCGTCTTGCGCATCGGCATCCGAGAGCCGTGCCCGATGAGCCTGACCCAGGGATGCCGCGGCCAGCGGCGACGGATCCACGAACGCGTATGCACGCTCGAGCGGTACGCCCAGCTCCGCCTCTGCCAGCTCACGGATCGCGGGGAACGGAACGGGAGGGACCTCGTCCTGCAGTCCCTCGAGCTCCTTGGTGATCTCCGGAGGCAGCACGTCCAGTCGCGAGGACATGAACTGCCCCACCTTGATCATGAGGCCGCCGAGGTCCACCGCAAGCACGTGGAAGCGCTGCGCGATCCGCTGCAATCGGACGGCCCTGCCGCGTGCCGCGACCCGCTCCAGTCCGATCCTGGGCAGGGTGAGCTCGAACCACCACGCCTGCACCAGGTAACGGGCAGCGAACCGCAGGATCCGGCGGTAGCGGGCGCGCATGCTGCCGGCGTCGGTCATCGGATCTCCATGATGCCGACGTTCGGCGGGCAACCGGTCAGTCCTGGGCGAGAATGCTGAAGATCCGACGGCGGGCCTCGTCGAGGACCGCGATGGACTCCTTCACCTGCTCGGGCGTACCCGTGCGTCCGACCTGAGCGACGGCCTGCGCGAGGTCGATGCCGGCCTTGGGGAGCCCGGCGGTGCGCGGGTTCTCCTTCGCCGCCGACGTCTCCCACGGCACCGACTTGCCGGCTTCGTCGGCGACCTGTCGGCCTTCTTCGGTCAGCGAGTACGTCTTGCGCCCGTTGGACTCTTCCGCACTGATCAGCCCCTCGTCGGCCAGCAGCTGAAGCGTCGGGTACACCGAGCCGGGGCTCGGCTTCCACGAGCCGCCGCTGCGCTCTTCGATCAGCTGAATGATCTGGTAGCCGTGCATCGGCTTCTCGGCCAGTAGCGCCAGGACCGCTGCGCGTACGTCGCCGCGACCCATCCGGGTGCCGCCGCCGACCTTCTGCTCGAACTGCCCGCGCAGCTGCTCCATCGCTTCCCACAGACCGGTCAAGGGCCAGCCCTGGCCCGATCCGCGAGTGCCGCCGGTGCTGCCGGTGGCTCCGCCACCGAACCAGTCGCCCATGTTCGAACCGCTCATGATGACCTCCTTCGCGCCGTCGCCCGGCCGGGCTCAGCGATAGTCAACGATATATCGTTAAGGGTCGGTCGCGGCTGTGAATCTGCACTGACCGGTGCGCAGACGAGCGGACACCTCGCCGCTCCCCCGTCACGATCTGCGGGCCGCACCGGCGTGTTGTGACAGGTGAGCGGACGGACACCTCTCCGCTCCGACGTCACGACCAGCGGGCCGCACCGGCGTGTTGTGACAGGTGAGCGGACGGACACCTCGCCGCTCCGCCGTCACGATCTGCGGGCCGCGCCGACGTGTTGTGACAGGTGAGCGGACGGGGGACGGGGATGGGAGTGGCCGCGACGGGAGTCGGGTCAGCGGCGGCGGGCGACGATCCGCGCGAGCACCCGCCACCCCACCAGCGCCACGAGGAGCGTGACGGCTGCAACGACGATGAACGGCAGCGCCGTTCCCTGGCCGGATGCCGTGCGCAGCAGCATCCCGCCGACCAGCGTCGCCGCCCAGACTCCCAGGCCGGTCCGCACTGGAGCGCTCGGCGCTCGCCACGCGAGTGTGACGAGCCAGCCCAGGGCGAGGCCGGCCAGGAACGGCCACGCGGTCTGCCACAGACCGGCGAACACGTCGGATTCGTGACTGGCCCGACCGAAGGCGGCGAAGGCGACGACGAGGAGAACGTCGCAGGCGAGGGACAGGACGACCGTGCGCGTGCGGGGGGACCGGCGGATCGCGCCGTCGTCGGATCGCGGGTGCGTGTGCGGGCTCATCGCGCGACGTGCCGCGGCTCGAGGTCTGGTCGGAGCGCCTCTCGCTCGTCGAAGACGAAACACTCCCCGGTCCAGTGCTCGGCTCCGACGTGCTCGAAGTAGCCGAGGATCCCTCCGTCGAGCTGGTGTGCGTCGATGCCCTCCTCACGCAGATACAGCGCGGCCTTCTCGCAGCGGATGCCGCCCGTGCAGTAGCTGACCACCGTCTTGCCCCGCAGCTGGGCGTGGTGGGCGGACGCGGCATCGGGGAACTGCGTGAACCGTTCGATCCCCCAACTCACCGCGCCCCGGAACGCTCCGTACTCGACCTCGAACGCGTTGCGCGTGTCCAGCAGCACGACCTCGCGGCCTTCGTCGTCGCTCCCGCGGTCGAGCCAGCGTCTGAGCGTCGCCGGTGTCACCGCGGGTGCACGGCCGGCGTCGGGGCGGATGGTGGGGTGGTCCATCCGGATGATCTCGCGCTTGACCTTGACCAGCATCCGCTTGAAGGGCTGCGTGTCCGACCAGCTCTCCTTCGTCGTCAGATCTGCGAAACGAGGATCAGCGCGCATGTCGGCCAGAAACGCGCGCACCGCATGCGGGTCGCCGGCAAGGAAGAGGTTGATGCCTTCCTCGGCCAAGAGGATCGTGCCCTTCAGAGCGCGCACGGCAGCACGCTCACGCAGCACCGCGCGCAGGGCCGCGGCGTCCTCGATCCGCGTGAACAGGTATGCCGAGACGTTCAGTACGGATGCCACCCACTCAGCCTACGGACGGATCGCTGCTGTCCGACGCACGATCACGCCGAGCGCACCCCGAGCCGGTGCACCTAGCGGAAGGCGGGTATCCCGGTGATGTGCGCACCGAGAACGAGGGTGTGGACTTCGTCGGTCCCCTCGTAGGTGCGGACGGACTCGAGGTTGGCGGCGTGCCGCATCGGCGAGTACTCCGCGGAGATGCCGTTGCCGCCGATGATCGTGCGCGCCTCGCGCGCGATGGCGATCGCCGCCCGGGTGTTGCTGAGTTTCGCGACGGAGATCTGGTGCGGCTGCAGCCTGCCGGCATCCTTCAACCGGCCCAGCCGCAGCGCGACCAGCTGGGCCTTCTCGATCTCCACGGCCATGTCGACCAGCTTCTGCTGCGTCAGCTGGAAGCCGGCGATCGGACGATCGAACTGCATCCGCGTCTGCGAGTACGCCAGGGCGGTCGCGTAGCTGTCGCGCGCCGCCCCGATGACACCCCAGCCGATGCCGTACCGGGCCTCGTTGAGGCAGGAGAGCGGGGCACGCAGTCCACGTGCCTGCGGCAGCAGCGCATCGCTGGGAAGCCGGACCTCGGTGAGGGTGATGTCGCACTGGATCGATGCGCGCAGGGACATCTTCGGGCCGATGGGGGTGGCCACGAAACCTGGACTGTCGGTCGGGACCAGGAAACCACGGACGCCGTCGTCGGTCTGCGCCCAGACGACCGCGATCTGCGCGATCGACGCCAGGCCGATCCACCGCTTCGCACCGTCCAGGATCCAGGCGTCGCCCTCCTTGCGGGCGAAGGTGGTCATACCGGCCGGGTCGGATCCGGAATCGGGCTCCGTCAGGCCGAAGCAGCCGATCGCCGCGCCCGCTGCCATGCGGGGCAGCCATCGCTTCTTCTGCGCCTCGCTTCCGTACGTGTGGATCGCGCTCATCGCGAGCGAGCCCTGTACCGAGACGAAGGTGCGCAGTCCCGAATCGCCCGCTTCCAGCTCCATCGCCGCCAGGCCGTACTCGACGGCGCTGCGGCCGGGGCATCCGTACCCGCGCAGATGCATCCCGAGCACTCCGAGTTCGGCCAGCTCGGGAACGAGCTCGGTCGGAAAGAGCGCGCGTTCGTACCAGTCCGCGATGAACGGCCGAACGCGCGCGTCGACGAATCCTCGCACCCGGTCGCGGACAGCCCGCTCGTCGTCGGTGAGGAGCTCATCGAAGTCGAGCAGGTCGGGGACAGCGCTCATGTCGGCCTCCGGGGGTGAGAGCGGGCGGTGGTGCCCGGCCACCGTAGCGCGCCGGGCCTCCCGTAGGCTCGGCGAAACCGAGAACGCTCACCGAGGGGCGACGCGACGGCAAGGGCGAGATCGCATGAGCACAGACGAAGTGGACGGCTACCTGCACACGGTGGCGGAACCGGCGCGCAGCGTGCTGGCGGAGCTGTGCGCACTCATCGTGGGGTGCGACGAGCGCATCCGGGGCGAGATCAAATGGAACGCGCCCAGCTTCGCCATCAGGGATCACTTCGCCACCACCGGGGTCTCCCCCGGTGGTGGCGTCCGTCTCGTCCTGCACACCGGCGCGCGACGCAGAGGCGACCCGCGCCGTGTGGTGATCGACGACCCGGGGAACCTGCTCGAGTGGCGCGGAGCCGATCGGGCCGTTGTCAGGTTCGCCGGCGTGAGCGACGTGCAGAGCAACGCGGCGGCGCTGCGCGAGATCGTGGGCGCGTGGATCGACCAGACGCAGGGACGTGCGCGATGAGTGAGGTCGAGCCGGGGATCTACCAGCACTTCAAGGGCCGGCAGTACGAGGTGATCGGCACCGTGCGGCACAGCGAGACCGAAGAGCAGTACGTGCTCTACCGTCCCCGCTACGGCGAGGGCGACCTGTGGATCCGCCCCCTGGACATGTGGCAGGAGCGGGTCGTGCGGGACGGGTACGACGGACCGCGCTTCGCACGGGTCCGGTGATCGGGCACTTCCTCCGGACCGCAGCGCGATAGCCTGCGACCACGTTTCTCGCCACCCACGACCCGTAGGGCAGGCGTTTCGTACCGATGGAGGCCCGCATGTCCGCCCACGCCGTTCCGCCGTTCGATCCGGAGCTCGCAGCCGCGCTCGAGGTCGTGTCCGAGACGATGCCGCCGACGCTCACGCCCGAGATGATCCCGCTCATGCGGGAGACGCCGCCTGACCCGGGGCTGGAGGACGTCGTGGCCAGCGTCGGCGCCGTTCACGAACAGCGCACGATCCTCGGTTTCGACGGCGCGGAGATCGTGGTGTCGATCTACCGTCCGGCCGAACAGAGCATCGCGGGGCCGGGGATCTACCACATTCACGGCGGCGGTATGGTGCTGGGCGATCGGTTCTCGGGCCTGCCGTCGTTCCTGCCTTTCGTCGCCACCCACGGCGCGGTGCTCGTCAGCGTCGAGTACCGGCTGGCTCCCGAATTCCCCGACCCGGTGCCCGTCGAGGACTGCTACGCCGGCCTCGTCTGGACGGCTGCGCACGCCGCCGAGCTGGGCATCGATCCGTCCCGGATCATCGTCGGCGGGGCCAGCGCAGGCGGCGGGCTCTCCGCTGGAGTGACCCTGCTGGCTCGTGATCGTCGGGGTCCGGCGCTGCGGGCATCGCTGCTGATCTATCCGATGCTCGACGACCGCAACGAGACGGTGTCCTCTCACCAGATCCAGGGCATCGGCGTCTGGGACCGGGTCAGCAATCTCACCGGCTGGAACGCGCTGCTCGGAGACCGCCGCGGCACCGACGACGTGTCCATCTACGCCGCACCCGGACGCGCCGAGGACCTCTCCGGCCTGCCTCCGACGTTCATCGACGTGGGAAGCGCAGAGGTGTTCCGGGACGAGGATGTCGCCTACGCGTCACGGATCTGGGCGGCCGGGGGCGTTGCCGAGCTGCACGTCTGGCCCGGCGGCTTCCACGGCTTCGACGGGTTCGTGCCGCTGGCGCGCGTGTCCCGATCGATGATCGAGACCCGCAACCGCTGGCTCGGTCGCATGCTCGAGAACTGAAGCCGAACGAGGCCGGGTCAGACCCGGGACGCGCAGGGCACGCAGAGCGCGGCGGCGGGCAGCAGCCGCAGCCGCTCCAACGGGATCGGGTTGCCGCACGCGGCGCACACGCCGTATGTCCCCGCGCCCACCCGGTCGGAGGCGGCGTCCAGGTCGGCGAGCTCACGGATCACATCCGTGCGCTGCCCCTCCGCGCGGGACCACTCGGTGGAGAGCGTGGAGCCCTCGGGATCATGCTCGTCGTCGTCGGTCGCGCCGCTGCGGGCGAGCCGGATGGACGCGAGCCGCTCTTCGGCGGCGGTCAGCCTGGCCTCCAGCTCCGCTCGTCGATCCGCGATGAGCCGCGTGAACTCGGCTCTCACCCGAGCGCCTCGGCGATCGGCGTCCGCCCGTTGTTGAAGCGAATCGTCCGACCGATCGTCGCGTCCTCGTGCAGGCTCGCCGCGACCACGGCTGCGACATCGGCCCGGGAGACCGATGTGGACTCCGCGGGGTCGACGTCGATCCGGCCGGTGGGCTCGTCGAGCGTCAGCGCGCTGGGACCGAGCACCGTCCACGCGAGGCTGCTGCCACGAAGGTGCTCGTCCGCGGCGGCTTTGGCCTCGGCGTACGCGAAGAACGGATTCTCGGCCGGAACCCCGTGGTCCGTCCGCGCCCCGAAGTACGACACCATGACGTAGCGATCCACCCCGGCGGATGCCGCGGCATCCATCGACCGGATGGCGGCGTCTCGGTCGACGGCGAAGGTGCGCGCGGCGTCGCCGCCACCGGCTCCGGCCGACCACACGATCGCATCCTGCCCCGCGACCAGCTCCGCGAGCTCCGAGACGGACAGCGCCTCGACGTCGGCCACCAGCGGTGCCGCGCCGGTGGACGAGACGGCGGCGGCGTGCGCCGGATTGCGAATGAGACCGGTCACCTCATCGCCGCCGGCGACCAGCAGCGGAGCGAGCAGCAGCGCGATCTTGCCATGGCCGCCGATGATCAGGACGCGAGACATGAAGACCTCCAGGGTTCACCTCCACGCTACGCGTGCTGCGGGACGCCCGGCCTATTGCGTGCCGGCCGCGTCCTCCAGTCGCAGCGCCTGCACCCGCACCCGGGTCGATCCCTCCGGGGCGGCATGGGCCACGAGCGATACGGTGTGCTCACCGGGCTCGAGCGTCAGCGAAACCGCGCGGCCGCGGCCGACCGGCTCCCCGTCGACCAGCCACTCGAGTCGTTCCTCCTCGATCGGGGCGCCGGCCTGATCGACCGCGCTGCCGAAGACCTCGATCGGCGTGTCGGCCAGGACAGTCCCGGTGTCGGTCGGGTACAGGATCGCGACCTCGGGGGCGCGCTGCGGAATCTCGACCTCGATGGCGTCGGAGTAGGCGGTGAAGAAGCCGTCATGACCGAGCAGCCGCACCAGGACGACCCCCGCGGGCAGGCCGGCCACGCTCAGCTCGTCCCCGTCGGTCAGCCCGATCGCGAGGCCGTGCCAGCTTCGCCCGTCGTCCTGGCTCCACTGCGCCCAGACGTCGGCGACCTCGATCCCACGGTCAAGGGACCAGCTCAGCCGCAGCGAGTCGCCGTCAACCGCCCCCTCGGCACGGGTGAAGCGTGCCGGACGTTCGGGTGCGAGCCGCTCCCAGGAGCCTTCACCGCGCGGGTCGGTGATCTGCAGCGCCGCTCCGGGCTCGGCATCCGGGATCATCGCGTGGAACGCGAACGGCAATCGGTTCGGGTTGCCCTCGTGCGCGCCAGGCGCGCAGCCGCAGTCCTGGCCGCCATGGTTGTCCACGCGGGTGAGCTGCCCGCGGCTTGCGACCTCGCCCCTGCCGGACACCAGCTGCAGCGACCAGTCCGTCGCAGGTCCGTGCACCGTGGCGCTGGCGGTCACCCGGGCGACCGAGTCCACCCGCACCGCTCCGCGCTCGTCGACGAATCCCCGCACCGAGATCATCGGCCGCAGCTCGTGGATCACCAGCTCCTCCCTCCGCCAGGGCGGATCGGGCCACCACAGGTCGTCCGGATCGTACGGGATGGGCACGTCCTCGAACGGGTTCTTGTCGCGGATCCAGGTCGGGGCCAGGCGCGGGTGGGAGATCAGCCGGTTGTGCTGGTAGAGCGACATCCACCGCATCGGACCGTAGCTCATGTAGTCCGTCGACGAAGCCGGCGAGTACACCTGCCCGTTCTGGATGTCGATGCCGTATTCGCCGATGGATGCCGATGGGTGCGGCTCGTAGACCGGATAGTCCGGGTCGGGCGTGCCCACCGACCCGGAGGGCGTGTGTGCGAAGCCGTATCCGTGTCCGATCTCGTGCACGAACGTCACGGTGTCGCCGACGCGCCCCGCGCCCAGCCCGCCCTCGCCGCAGCCCGGGACTCCGACAGGCATTCCGGCCGGCAGTAGCCCGTAGTAGACGACATCGGAACGGTTGCCGTCGTTGTCCCGGATCAGTCGCATCCAGGCCAGCAGCGAGTTCCAGTTGTCCGAGCACCCACCCGCCCCGTTGCGCGGATCGTCGAGCGGCACGAACCAGTTCATCGCACCCGCCGTGGCGAACGATCCGGTCTGCTGCACGGGCATGGCACGGAAGGCGAGCGCCGCCGTGACCTGCGCATCCGCGAGCGAAGGAGCGGGGAGATCCAGCGCCGTCGCGGCCGTCCCGGCCGGAGGCGATGACGTGCTCGGTCCCTGGTAGCGCACCCCGATGACGCGGACCCGCAACGTCTGCACGAGCGCGGCAACCACCGATACCGTGTGGGTCTGCCCGGTCTCGAGGGTCACCGTCAACCGCAGGGAGCCGACGAAGTCGGATGCCGGTATCCGGAAGTTCAGCGAACGCCACCAGTTGCGCCGTTCGTCGTCGTAGCTGTCGTCCTGCGGCGTGACCGTGTTCGTCCACACCGGCGCATACGTGCCGATCACGCGATACGGCCCGAAGAATTTCCCGCGCTCGACCAGCAGCTCCCCCGTGACCGGCTCTCCGAGTGTGTCGCCGAGCGGCGGGCGTACGTAGACCCGCACGATGGCCGGCTTGTATGCGACCAGTGTGGCGGCGTTGTCCATGCCCCGGTCGGCGGGATCACTGAGGTGCTCGGAGGAGTCGTAGTACTGGATCGCCTGCGTCACCTCGATGCCGGTGATTGCCGGACCGGTGAAGAACGGCGACTCCAGCTCGATGGCGTCCCGCAGCCGTTTCAAGCTTTGGACGATGTCGTCGAATTCAGGCATGGCCACCTCCGGTCGTCGGATCTCTGCAGCGGAGAGGACGCGGCCGGGCGCGGTGATACTCACAGCGGTGGAATGACGGCACGGACCCGCACACTCCGCGGGGTTCGCCGACGAGACGGTCGCGTCGGTGTGGAGCGGGCATCGGCACGGCGAGGTCGGCGATACACTGCGAGTCGTGAGGCGTGCGCGGTCGGTGCACCGAAAGGACGTGCCATGACAGAGGTTCCGACCGGCGACGCGAATCGCGATTCCGCGCCGCCGCCGCCGGCATTCATCCAGCGCTATCCCGGAGCCCCGCCCGAGCCGAATCCGGCGCTTCAGCAGGCGCCTGGTTCGCCGTACGCGCAGACAGCGCCGTATCCCGCGCCGCCGTACGCGCAGACAGCGCCGCCGTACGCGCAGACAGCGCCGTATCCCCCGCCGCCGTACGCGCAGACAGCGCAGTATCCCGGCGGGCCGATGCAGGACCCCTATCCGCAGCCGTACGCCGCGGCGCCGGATTCCCGCCCGAAGACGCTCGCCACCGTCGCGCTGGCGACCGCCCTCGCGGGTGTGGTCGCGGTGTTCGTCCCGATCATCAGCGTGGTGGCAGGGCTCATCCTGCTCGCCGCGATCGTTCTGGGAATCGTCGCGCTCGCGAGTCGCCGTCAGGGCGGCAAGGGCTTCGGCGTGGCCGCGATCGTCGTCGCAGTGGTGGGCGGGATGACGGCGTGGATCCTCTCCACCGTCGTCTTCGGACTCTTCGGGCTCGCCGATGCCTGGCGCGATGACGCGGTCGTTCCGAGCCCGCTGCCCTCGTCCGAGACCTACGTCCCCCCCGTGGACGCCGAGCCGACGGACGGCAGCGACGGCATGCGCGGGACGATCGACAGCCCGTATGGCTACGGTGAGCTCGTTCCGATCTGGAACGCCGCGACCGGCGATCCCGTCTGGGAGATCTCGGTCGGCACACCGGTGGACCTGACCGGCGAGCTCGCCGCCGAGGACCTGTTCAATCCGACTCCGGAGACGGGTGTGTACAGCGCCGTTCCGGTCACACTGACGTACATCGGCGACGGGACCATCGATCCGTGGCGGGACTATGAATGGGTCGTCGAGACCTCCTGGGTCACCCTGGGCGGCGCGCCGTTGGAGGAGGAGTACCTCCTGCTGCCGGACGGGTATCTCAGCGCGCTGGACCTGGCGACGATGGGGCCCGGCCAAACCGTGACGTTCCATTCCGTGGTCGACGCGCCGCTGGATGCGGTCGGTGGCGTGCGTACCGCCATCGGCTTCGACTACGAGCTCTACTGGGCCGCGCCACAGTAGCCGCACCGCCAGCGGGATCGCCGACCGGCGCGGAATTGCAGTTTTCCGGCCCGGTCTGCCGGAACGCTGATTGACTGGATGCATGGCGAACGTCGCGATGTTCCCACTCGGAACGGTGCTCTTTCCGCACACGCCCCTGGCACTGCGGATCTTCGAAGAGCGCTATCTCATGATGCTCGGCCGACTGCTGGACGACGAGGATCCGCAGTTCGGCGTGGTGCTCATCGAGCGCGGCAGCGAGACCGGCGGCGGCGAACAGCGCGTGCGAGTGGGCACGATGGCACGCATCACCAACGTCATGGCAGGTGAGAGCGATATCCACCTCATCGCCGTGGGCGGTTCGCGCGTCGAGGTCGACGAATGGCGCGATGACCAGCCGTACCCGACGGCCTCGGTGCGGGAGCTGCCGCCGTTGGTCTGGGATGACGCGCTCACCCCGCTGCACACCGAGGCCGAGCGCATCGTTCGTCGGGTTCTCGCGCGCGCAGCGGAGTTCGCCGAGGTGCAGTGGGATCCGAGTGTAGAGCTGTCGGATGACCCGCTCGAGTCGAGTTGGCAGCTGGCGGCCATCGCTCCCCTCGGCCAGCTGGATCAGTTCCGTCTGCTGCGCTCGACGACGGTCGGCGGACTGCTGCGCGAGCTGATCGACCTGACACTGGCCGCGGAGCCGCTTCTGACGGCCCCGCCGCGCGGAGACGATTTCGATGCGGCGCTGATAGACCTCCTCGACAAAGCGCAGGCCGAGGAAGAGGCTCCCGACGACGGCCCGAGCGCCGCGCCGCAGGACGACGACGACCCGGATGCCGCGTCCGAGGACGGGACCCCGCCGGGGCCGTGACGTGCGCCGTTACCAGCCGAGGGTCGCCGGGTCGCCCTTGAACGGACCGACGACGTCGGCAGTGACCCAGCCGCCGTAGAACCCGCCGGGCTGCGGCGCGACGACTTCACCGTCGACGGTGCAGACGTCCATCTTGCCGGCGTAGACCGCGACACGGTCGGCCAGGAGTTCGTAACCGCGCGCAGGGGTCGGATAGTTCCATGCCGCGCCCTGGACCGTCCGATCGCCGCCTCGCACGTCGAAATAGCGCGCGTAGCCCTTGAACTCGCAGAACGAGGAACCTCGCGCGGGAATCAGCGTCCCCTCGGCGAACGCCGAGATCGGCACGTAATAGACGGGCGGATGGCTGGTCTCGAGGACGCGCACGACATCGGCCGTGTCCACGATCCGCTGACCACCGATCTCGATCGTGACCCGGCGATCGACGGTCTCTATGCGGGGCGGCCGCGGGTAGTCCCACACGGACTCCTGACCGGCCAGGACGGGATCGGGCGTGGGGTGGGGCATGCCTCCACGGTACGCACGATTCACGGGGCGAGGGTCATCCCAGGACATCTCCGGCGACATACCACCAGCGCCCGGCCTGCCGAACGAACCGGCTGCGCTCGTGCAGCTCACCGCGCGTGCCCCGGTCGGTCCATCTGGCGCGGAACTCCACGACGCCGCCGGCATCCTCGACCCCGCCGCCTTCGGTGTCGAGGATCTCCAAGCCGGTCCAGTGCGGGCCGCTCGCGGAGTCGACGGCGTCCGGACGTGTGCGGGCATGCCAGGATCCGGACAGATGGTCATCGTCGCCGAGGACGAATGCCGTATAACGGGAGCGCATCAGACGTTCGGCCGTCGGTGCCGGCGCACCCCGCAGCAGCGGCCCGCAGCATCCGCCGAATGTCGCCGTGCTCCCGCAGGGGCAGGCCGCCGTCGCCTCCACGGTGCGCGCGCGGCGCGAGGCGGCGTTGCCGAATGACATGATTCTTCCCTTCTGGACCGTCCGCCAGCCTAGGCGAGCGCAGACGCAACCATCCTGGTAGCGTGCCGCGTACCGACGAGCATCGCAGCGAAGCGACGGCATACGAGGAGTCCCCCAATGACGGACGTGCAGAACGGAAAGCCGGCCACTCCGGACAAGCCGCGGGAGGAATGGACCGGGCAGGTGGGGTTCATCCTGGCCGCGATCGGATCCGCGGTAGGCCTGGGCAACATCTGGCGCTTCCCGGGCGTGGCGTACGAGAACGGCGGCGGCGCGTTCCTCATCCCCTATCTGGTGGCCCTGATCACCGCCGGAATCCCCATCCTGTTCCTCGACTACGCCATCGGGCACCGCTTCCGCGGCTCTGCGCCGACCGCGTTCCGACGACTCGGCAGGGGCAAGGTCTGGATGGAGTCGCTCGGGTGGTTCCAGGTGGCGATCGCGTTCGTGATCGGGCTGTACTACACCGCCGTGATCGCCTGGGCGCTCAGCTACTTCGTGTTCTCGTTCGATCTGCGATGGGGCGACGACCCGGCCGGCTTCCTCACCGGCGAATATCTGCAGGTCGGCGATCCCGGCTTCAGCCTGGAGTTCGTCCCCGGTGTGCTCATTCCGCTGCTGATCGTGTGGCTCGCGGTCATCCTCGTGCTCGTCCTGGGCGTGGCCAAGGGGCTGCAGCGGGTGAACGTCATCTTCCTGCCGCTCCTGGTCGTCGCCTTCTCGATCCTCGTCGTCCGCGCGCTGTTCCTGGACGGTGCTGCGGCAGGACTCAACGCACTGTTCACGCCGGACTGGGCGGTCCTGGGCGACCCGAACGTGTGGATCGCCGCGTACAGCCAGATCTTCTTCTCGCTCTCGATCGCGTTCGGGATCATGGTCACCTACGCGTCCTATCGACGGCGCCGCTCAAACCTCACCGGCCCTGGGCTCGTCGTGGCGTTCGCGAACTCGTCCTTCGAGATCCTCGCGGGCATCGGAGTGTTCGCGACCTTGGGATTCTTCGCCTTCCAGCAGGGCATCGAAGTCGGTGAACTCGAAGGTCTCACCGGCGTAGGCCTGTCCTTCATCACGTTCCCCGCGATCGTGTCCGAGATGCCCGGCGGACCGATCTTCGGGGCGCTGTTCTTCGGCTCGCTCGTGATGGCCGGTTTCACCTCGCTCATCTCCGTGCTGCAGGTGGTCTCGGCTGCGGTGCAGGAGAAGTTCGGGATCTCGCGCCGCAGCGCCGCAGTCGGTGTCGGCATCCTCTCCGCGATCCTGTCCGTCCTCCTGTTCGCCACCACGACGGGCCTGCTGGCTCTGGATGTGACCGACCAGTGGGCGAACAACGTCGGGATCGTCGCCTCCGCGGTCATATCGACCATCCTGGTGATCTGGGTGCTGCGGAGCGGACCCGAACTGCGCTACCACCTGAACGCGGTGTCGACGTTCCGGGTGGGTCGGATCTGGGTTCTGCTGGTCGGTCTGCTCGCACCCGTGGTGCTCGGCTACATGCTGATCCAGCGGATCATCACGCTGATCATCGAGGGCTATGAGGGGCTGCCGCCCTGGTATCTGGCGGTCATGGGCTGGGGAACGATCGCGTTCGTCATCGTCGCGGCCGTCGTGCTGCCGATGTTCCGTTGGCGGCGGTCGCCGGATGACTTCACGGCCTGGCCCCCCTATCCGCCGGCTGGTCCGGTCGCCGCGTCGAACTCTCCGACGCGGGAAGGAGCATCGTCATGACCCCGATCGCCATCACCTTCCTGATCCTCGCGATCGTGGTCGTCTGGGGCGGGCTGGTGGCGAGCACGCTGTACCTGCGGTCTCGGCCCGAACTGACCGACTATCCGCCCGGCGGCATCGACGACCATCGCGACGATGACGCCCCGATCATCCATGACACCTGAGACCTGATCAGCGCGTCACGCGGGGACAGGCGCCTCGTCGGCGACGATCGCCCCCACCGCGGCGCGGCCGGCGCGGTTGGCGCCGATGGTGGACTGCGACGGTCCGTAGCCGATGAGGAACAGCCGCGGCTCGTCCAGAGCGCGGGTGTCTGCCACGCGGATGCCACCGTCCGGTGTGCGCAGCCGCAGCGGCGCCAGGTGGTCCACGGCCGGCCGGAAGCCGGTTGCCCAGAGGATCGCATCCGCGGGCTCGAAGGAGCCGTCCGGCATGCGGACGCCGTCCTCCTCGATCGCGCTGAACATCGGATGCCGCTCCAGAACGCCTCGCGCCTGGGCAGCCCGAGCCCACGGTGTCCAGTGCATGCCGGTCACCGAGATGACGCTGCCCGGCGGCAGGCCCCGCCGCACGCGATCCTCGACCCCGGCGATGGCGGCCACCCGCGCGGGGATGTCGAACGCCTCCTCGGACCATTCCGGCTCGCGTCTGGTCACCCAGAACGTGTCGGCCACCCGGGATATCTCATCGAGCAGCTGCACCGCCGAGATCCCCGCCCCCACGATCACCACGCGCTGACCGGCGAACTGCTCCGCGGACTCGTAGTCGGCGACGTGCAGCTGCCGCCCGCGGAAGCGGCTCTTGCCGGGGTAGTGCGGCCAGAACGGGCGCGTCCATGTGCCGGTCGCGTTGATCACGTAGCGCGCCGCCCAGGCGCCGTCGTCGGTGTCGACCAGCAGCCGGCCCCTCGGGTCCTCGTCGGCACGCCGCACCGCGGTCACCCGCACCGGTCGACGCACGTCGAGCGCGTACTTGGACTCGTATTCGCTGAAGTAGGGCGGCAGCACGTCGCGGCTCGCGGCGTGACCGGCCGCCTCCGGCACCGCATGCCCCGGCAGCTCGTGGATGCCGTTGACCGTCGCCATCTTCAGCGACGCCCACCGATGCTGCCAGGCGCCGCCCGGCCGGTCGTTCGCGTCGAGGACGACGAACGTGCGCTCCCCCTGGGACGCCCGACCCACGGGCACGAATCCCCGGCGTTGAAGGTGGTATCCCGCGGACAGACCCGCCTGGCCCGCGCCGATCACCACGACGTCGACGGGCGTGTGCTCCATGCTCACGTGAACATCCACGGGGTGACCCCGATTCCCTCGGCCGAGGGAATCGGGGGCGGCGCCGTCAGTTCAGATTCCGCGTGGTGGTCGGGATCACTCCGTCGGCGTAGAGGTCGGCGGCGACATCCTGCAGCGCGGTCAGTGCGACCCGCTGGGTGAGCGGACCGTACGAGATGCGCGCGACACCGAGCGCTTCGTACTCGGCAGCCGACAGCGCGCCGGGAACGCCGATGACACTGATCTTGCGTTCGCCGATCCCGTCGACCAGCCGGCGGGTGGTGTCCGCGTCCAGCTTGCCCGGAACGAACACGAGATCCGCTCCCGCATCGATGTAGGCACGACCCCGGGTGATCGCGTCAGCGATGGACTCCGCGATCGGGCGGTCGCCGGCGCGCACGAACGCATCCGTACGGGCGTTCAGCACGAAGGGCACACCCTCCGCCTGCCCCGCGGCGATGATCGCCTCCACGGCGGCGACCGATTCCGCGAGGGGCTTCAGGGCGTCCTCCACGTTGGCGCCCACCACACCCACGCCGATCGCACGACGGACGGTCTCGCCCGGGTTGCCGTAACCGGCGTCGAGGTCCGAGGAGACGGGCAGGTCCACGGCGGCGGCGATCCGGCCGATCATGTCCAGCATCACATCCAGGGGGATCTTCTCGCCGTCGGGGTACCCGAACGTCGCGGCGATCGAGTGGCCCGCGGTGGCGAGCGCCTTGGTCTGCGACATGGCGGCGATGGCCTTGGCAGACACGACGTCCCAGACGTTCACGACGCGGAGGATCTCGGGCGCGGCATGCAGCTGGGCGAGGGTCTGTGCTTTTTCTGGCTGAGTGCTCATCCGTCCACGGTATCGGGGTGGTCGAAGTGGTCGGCTCGCCGCACCCGGCACGGAGCCAGGCATACCCTCGGAGGATGCGAGTCACCGCCGGCATCCGAGCCTCCCACCGCAGCCCACTCCTGCAGGTCGTCAAGTCGGCGATCGCCATCGCGGCGTCGTGGCTGATCGCGGGGTTGCTCATTCCGGGAGAGCCGCCGGTGTTCGCGGCGATCGCCGCCCTGCTGGTGGTCGCGCCGAGCCTGAACCAGTCGCTCACGAAGGCCGTCGAGCGCAGCATCGGAGTCTTCACCGGTGTCGTGATCGCCTCCCTCCTCGGCATCCTCCTCGGCGGCAGCACCTGGGTGATCCTGCTCGCCACGGTGACCGGATTGCTGATCGCGTGGGCGCTGCGGCTGACTCCGGGATCCACGAACCAGGTCGCCATCAGCGCGCTGCTGGTGCTCGCCCTGGGCACGGCCACGCCCGCCTACGCGGTCAACCGCGTGCTGGAGACGCTGATCGGCGCGGTGATCGGCATCCTGGTCAACCTCGCGCTGGTGCCGCCCGTCGCCGTCGCACCCGCACGCAACGCGGTCATGGCGCTCGGCAACGAGCTCGCCAATTCGCTCGAGCGGCTGGCCGGTGCGCTCGAGTCACCGCAGTCCGCGGGTCAGCTGCACGGCCTGCTCGTGGAAGCACGGCTCATGCGGCCGATGAAGGATGCCGCGGACGCGGCCATCGAGGTCGGGACGGAGTCGCTCTCCCTCAATCCGCGGGGGCGCCGGCACCGGGAGGACCTTGCCGCAGTCCAGGCGCTGCTGGACCGTCTGGGCCCCATCGTCACGCAGACCGTCGGCATGACCCGCGCGTTCGCCGACCACTACGACCCGACCATCGCGGACGAGCCCGCCGTCCAGGCGATCGCAGAGCAGCTGCGACGCGCCGCACACGACGTGCGCCTCGAAGTGCGAAGAACGGATGCCGCGCCGTTGATCGCGGAGCACCGGGAGGAGCCGGCCGCGCTGACCGCGCCGCTCAGGGTGAGCACGCCGTCGAGTGACCATTGGGTGCTGATCGGCTCCATGCTGGAGGACCTGCGCCGGATCCACGAGGCGCTCGAACCTGCCTCGTGACGGAAGCGGCTACTTGCCGACGTCGACGGTGAAGGTGAGGTTCTGGATGCCGCCGTTCGAGTTGGACATGACCACCTGCGTGGAGCCCTCCGCGAGCGCCTTCACCCCGGGGTTGAACGTGGCTCCGCCATCTTCGCGGCCCGCGACGAACTCCGCGACGCTGGTGTCCGCCACCTTGCCGCTGTAGCTGTCGACGGCGAGGTCGCCAGTGTTGATGTTCAGCACCTGACCCACCACGAGGTCCACGGTGGCCCCCTGCAGGTCGTCGGCGTCCATGGTCACGGGCGCGATCACCGGTGTGGGCGCCGCACAGGCGCTGAGGCCGGCCGTCAGCGCGACGACGGCGATGATGCCGTACAGGTTCGAGATCTTCACGCGGTCAGTATGTCAGCGTGCCGACACGCCGCACCACGCCACGCGGAAGCCGGGGTGTGGATAAGTCGGGTGGGCCGGTCCGGATCGCGGATACCTTGGTCGGGTGATCCCCCGAGTCGCCTCCGTGATCCTCATGCTCGCGGTGCTCGCCGGACTGGCGACCGGATGCCAGCCCCAGCCCGAGCCGACTCCGACAGCCTCGGTCTTCGCCAGCGAGGAGGAGGCGTTCGCGGCGGCCGAGGAGACGTATCGCGCCTATGTGGACGCGCTGAACCAGGTGGATCTGAGTGATCCGGAGACCTTCGAGGCCGTGTACGCGTGGACGACGGGTGAGCTCAACGCCACGGATAGGAAGAACTTCTCCGCCTGGCATGCAGACGGGTATTCCAAGTCGGGAGAAGCGCGGATTACGGAAACTCGCGCCGGTGCCGTCCACCGCCTCGGTAGTCCTGACGTCACCGTGCGGATGGAAGCGTGTTACGACGTGTCAGCGGTCGACGTGGTCGACAAAGAAGGCAAGTCCGTAGTTTCCCCTGAGAGACCCTCGCTCCAGAGGCTAGCCCTTGTATTTGTCACCGCTGACACCCCAACCTCACTCGGGATTGACGCGATTTCTCCCGCCGAAGGTGATCTGAATTGCTAATCCAAGTGGCTGCTGCCGTAATCCTCCTGGCCGGACTGACTAGCTCCGCCAGCAGTTCACCCACCTGCGACTCGGCCTCGACTTTGATCACCGCGTGCGCTTCGAACAACGGCTCTCAGGTGGACATCGGGGCGAGCATCAACGAACCCGCACCTCCTGTCGGTGACTCGCGCGGAGGGGGCTCACCCGCCCCCAGCGAGCCCTCGCCCCCCGCTCCGCGCTGTCCGACGCAGCCGGACCGGTGCGGCTTCATCGTGGTGACTCCGCCCGATGTCACGGCGGCCGATCTGGCCTCCTTCCGGCCGGCCGCGCCGTCGCTGACGGGCGAACCGGCCGGATTCGGCATCGTCGGAGCACCGGCGAACGTCGTGGCTGCGGCATCCGAGCAGGTCATGAGCGGGACGCTGCTGGGCTGGGACGTGACCGTGCAGTTCGTTCCCGCCGGGTTCGTGTTCGACTACGGCGACGGGTCGACCGCGCGATCGACGACGGGCGGCGCGAGCTGGGAGAGCCTCGGACAGGCGCAGTTCACGCCGACCGCGACGAGTCACGTCTACCGCGAGCGCGGCACGTACCCGGTGAGCGTCACCGTGCAGTACGCCGCCTACGTCGACTTCGGATCCGGGACGTGGCGGCCCGTCACGGGGTATGTCACCGCCACCAGTGGCGGCTACGACGTGCGCGTCGTGGAAGCGCGCACCGCGCTGGTGGATCGCACCTGCGCCGAGAACCCCGCCGGCCCCGGCTGCTGATCCCCCGTCCCCCACCGCTGCTCCCCTGTCACAACACGCCGACCCACCGCGCACAACGTGACAGGCGAGCCTCGAACGGCGGGGGCGAGCCTCCCACGCGGGGTCGGGACTCAAACGGCGGGGTCCAGGCCGCGTGCCCGCGTCACACCGTCGTGGCAGGATGACACGCGTGACCGAACGCCTCATGCTGCTGGACTCCGCGTCGCTGTACTTCCGTGCCTTCTACGGCGTGCCCGATACGGTACGAGCGCCTGACGGCACCCCCGTGAACGCGGTGCGCGGCTTCCTCGACATCATCACCAAGCTCGTGACGACCTACGAGCCCACCCATCTGGTCGCGTGCTGGGACGATGACTGGCGTCCGCAGTGGCGCGTCGACCTGATTCCGACGTACAAGACCCACCGGGTCGCCGAGATCACCGCCGTCGGGCCGGACATCGAGGTCGTCCCCGACCCGCTCGAGGTTCAGGTGCCTGTCATCCGCGAGGTCCTGGACGCGCTCGGCATCACGATCGTCGGCGCGGCCGCACACGAAGCCGACGACGTCATCGGCACTCTCGCAACGCGCGCGACTCTGCCCGTCGACGTCGTCACGGGCGACCGGGACCTGTTCCAGCTGGTGGACGACGCCGCACAGGTCCGCGTGATCTACACCGCCCGAGGGATGAGCAACCTCGAGACCGTCACCGACGCCACCGTCGTTGCCAAGTACGGCGTGCTGCCGAGCCAATATGCCGATTTCGCGACCCTGCGCGGCGACGCATCCGACGGGCTGCCGGGCGTGGCGGGCATCGGCGAGAAGACCGCCGCGAGCCTGCTCGCCGCGCACGGCGACCTCGCCGGCATTCTCGCGGCGGCCGAGCGCGGCGAAGGGATGTCGGCGGGGATCCGCAGCAAGGTCCTCTCCTCGCTGCCCTACCTGGCCGTCGCGCCGACGGTCGTCGAAGTCGTCAAGGACCTCGATCTCGACCTCGACGCCCGCGAATGGGTGCTGCAGCCCCTCGACGACGGTGCGCGGGCGGATGCCGCAGCCCTCGCCGACCGCTGGGCGCTGGGCACCGCGATGACGCGCATCATCGGCGCGCTGGACGCCACCGGCGCGCGCAAGGGCTGACTCGGCGGGGCCGGCCCGCCTGGGATACTCCCCCCGGAGTAGCCGGCCACCTTCCGGGCGCCGACGAGACGCACGGTGTCGCGGCGTACGATCGAGCCCATGCCGGGTCAGCACCATCTCGCACCAGCCTCCCTCGAGGGGGGCTGCGCCGGATGAGCCCCGTGTCGCGTGGGTGCCATGTCGGATGAGCGCTGGGACGGTTCCGGCTCCCGCTCGCGCCCGAACCCGGTAGTTCTGCTGGTCGTCCCGGTGGTGCTGGCGCTGCTCATCCAGGTTCCCGGCACGGTGGGCATCTCGCTCTGGCAGCGCGTCCCCTTCGGGTACGCCGCGCTGAGCGTCACGCTGGCTGCGGCATCCGCCCTGGCTCTGCTCGGAGCCCGCCGGTACCCCGGGCCGACGGTCGCTGTGGTGACGGCGCTCACCGTGGCGGATCTGTTCGTGCCACCCGACCTGTCACCCCCGTACGTCGCGCTCGCTTTCGCGATCATCGGAGCGGTGGCTCGACGCGCCCGCCTCTGGGCGCTCATCTCGGTCGGTGCGGCGTGGCTGGTCGCGATCGTCGCTCTGGGGCTGCTGAATCCCGACGGCGTGCACCCGTTCCGCGTCGCGATCACGACACTCGCCCTGGCCGCGTGCTTCGCGATCGGCGAGGGCATCCGGCGACGGATGGACCGCGGCACCGAACGCCGCGCCCAGCTTCAGGAGCGGCGGCGGACGGTCGAGCAGGAGGAGCGCACGCGCATCGCACGCGAACTGCACGACGTCCTCGCGCACTCGCTGAGCCAGATCGCCGTGCAGTCCGGAGTCGGGCTGCACCTGTTCGACAGGGAACCCGAGCGCGCCCGCGAGGCACTCGCGAACATCCGCGCGCTCAGTGCGACCGGACTGGACGAAGTGCGCGGAGTGCTCTCCTTCCTGCGCGGGGACGAAGCCTCCCCGATCACCGCGCCGCTCACCCCTCAGCCGCAGCTGGCCGACCTCGGGATGCTGGCGACGCAGCGCACCGGCCTCGGGCTGGAGGTGACCATCGCTGACCATCTCGGCGAGACACTGCCGCCCAGCTCCGTCCAGACCGCCGCGTTCCGGATCGCTCAGGAGGCGCTCACGAACGTCGTGCGCCACTCGGGTGGCTCTGCCGCGACCATCACCCTCGACCGGGTGCACTCCGCCGATGGGGATCAGCTCGTCCTCACCGTCGAGGACGACGGCACCGGGCGGGGTCCGGCCGCGACCGACGGCGCCGGCATCCGCGGTATGCGCGAGCGTGCGGAGCTGGCCGGCGGCGAGCTGACCATCACGGCCGCCCCTCGCGCCGGCACTGTGGTGACCGCACGCATCCCCTGGGAGGGTGTCGCGTGATCAGGGTCGCGCTGGCCGATGACCACCAGCTCGTGCGCGCGGGATTCCGTGCCCTGCTGGACTCGGAGCCCGACATCGACGTCGTCGTGGAGGCTTCCGGTGGCCAGGCTCTGCTGCGCGCGATCCGCGAGACGCCCGTGGACGTCGCTCTTCTGGACATCCGGATGCCGGATGGCGACGGCCTCTGGACGACAGAGCAGATCGCGACGGACGTCGCTCTGGCCGGCGTCCGCGTCGTGATCGTCACGACCTTCGAGCTGGACGAGTATGTCGCCCGGGCCATCCGGGCGGGCGCCAGCGGCTTCCTGGTGAAGGACACCGAACCGGTCGACCTGATCCGCGCGGTCCGCGTCGTCGCGGGCGGCGACGCGCTCCTCTCCCCCGGTGTCACGCGCCGCCTGCTCGAGCGCGCCGCCGTGGGACTGCGGGATGCCGCGGACCCCGATCGCCTCGGCCCGCTGACCGAGCGCGAGACCGAAGTGCTGCGGCTGGTCGGTCAGGGACTGACCAACGACGAGATCGCCCAGCGGCTGTTCCTGTCTCCACTGACGGCGAAGACGCACGTCTCGCGGATCATGCAGAAGCTGTCCGCCCGGGACCGCGTGCAGCTGGTCGTCACCGCCTACGAGTCCGGTCTGGTCGCGCCCGGCTGGCAGTAGCCCGCGCCCTGCGCGTACTGCGGCGGAAGCATCCGCACTGCCTTCCCCGGCCGGATTCGCGGATGCCGCACCCCGGGTTGGCTCGACTCATGCGATCGCGGCCCTGCCTCTGGCGGGGATGCCGCGGTCCCGACCGAGAGGAAACCCATGTCCACCGCACTCGCCGCCGTCCAGAACGTCACCGCAGCCGCCTCCGCCGCCGAACGGCACTTCGTCGGGTGGGGGCCTGGCTTCGGGTGGTGGTTCCTGCTGATTCCGCTGTTCTGGATCCTGCTGTTCGCCCTGCTGTTCGCGCTGTTCGGCCGGCGCTGGCGGCGCGCGGCGATCGAGAACGGCTACGGACCGCACGGCCGGCTGAGCCCGCTGCGGCAGGCGGAGCTCACCCTCGCCGAGCGCTATGCCAAGGGCGACATCGACGAGGTGGAGTATCGCGCGCGGCTCGAGGTGCTGCGCGCGAACGCCGCACCGAGATCCTGAGTACACCGCAGGAACGACGCGCCGTTCTGCCCCGGGCGGCGCGTCGCGGGACCTCAGCGCCGGCTGGTGCGTGCTGCACGGCCGGCCGCGAGAAGCGCCACGCAGTAGAGCACGGCCAGCACGAGGAGAACCGCCAGCGGGAGCGTCCAGCCCCCGGTCCACTCGTGCAGCGCACCCATCACGGGTGCACCCACCGCCCCGAACGCGTACCCGCCTCCCTGCACGAGCGCAGACATCCCCGCAGCTTCACGGTCGCTGCGCGCCACCGTCACGAGCGCGGTGAAGATGACGACGAAGCCGCCGGCGTGGGCGACCGCCCCGACGATCAGCCACAGCCACGTGAGCTGTGGTGCCAGCAGCATCCCCCCGGTCAGGATCAGCCACGACGCGCAGATCGTCAGCGTCGGCACGATCGCGGGGGTGAACCGGGCGAGCAGCGGCACCACGAACGCGCCGGCGATGGCCGCGCCCTGGAACACAGACGCCAAGGCGCCTGCGGCTGTCTGATCCAGCCCCAGTTCGTCGGCAGTCAGCGTCGGCAGCCACGTGGAGAGGGAATAGTAGATCGTGGTCTGCGCTGCGAACGCCGCCAGCAGCAGCCAGGTGACCGGCCGCCGGAGGATGGTGCGCTCCTGCCGTCCCCGCGCCGCGACCGGCAGCGGGCCGGTGATCGTGGTCGAATCGATGTCGCG
Source organism: Microbacterium sp. zg.B48 (assembly GCF_024623505.1). Taxonomy (NCBI): domain Bacteria; kingdom Bacillati; phylum Actinomycetota; class Actinomycetes; order Micrococcales; family Microbacteriaceae; genus Microbacterium; species Microbacterium sp. zg.B48. The sequence goes on along the minus strand of NZ_JANJFE010000010.1, from coordinate 167,991 downwards.
GACCGAGGGCGCTGCGCCCTCGCTAGGCAGCTCACGCCCGGAGTACCGGTCTTCGTGCCCGTCGCCGGAACGCCGGCTGCGGGAGAGGTGCGCGCCCCACAGGGCGACCCCCGCGATGGTCAGCAGCACCCACGACAGCAGCGCCGCCGGCCAGCCGATCACCGCGGCCAGCGGTGCCGTCAGCAGCGAGGTGACGAGCGAGCCTGCGTTGAGCATCGCCACGTACGCGGCGGTGATCACGCCGACGTGCGCCGGTGGCACGTCACGGCGGATGATGACGGGGATCACGATGTTGCCGATGGTCACCGCGGCCCCGATCACGAACATTCCGGCCAGCATCCAGCCGTATCCGGGCAAGGCGCGGATCACCGTGCCCAGCAGCACACCGCCGAGTGAGAGCATCAGCGCCGGCTCGGCGCCCGACCTGCGGATCACCAGCGCGGCGATCGGGGTCAGCAGCGCGAACATGAGCACCGGCGCGGTCGTCAGCAGCCCCGCGGTGGCCGAGCCGATGCCGAAGTCCGCCTCGATGTCGCGCAGCACAGGTGTCGGTGCGACGATGGGCCCCCGCAGGCTGAGCGCCGCGACGAGCAGTCCCGCCACGATGAACCAGGGGATGCCGCGCCTCGCGCGTGCCGCGGGCGTCGAGCTCACGCGGGCACCAGGGGGCCGATCCGCAGGAAGGTCACCGCTTGACGCTACCCCTCGAGCGCGGCGTCAGCGGCCGCGCGATGTCCACTCCCGCAGTCGCTCCAGCGGCCAGGTGGTCACGATGCGCTCGGCGGGCACCCCGGCCCGCTCCGCGCGCTCGGCCCCGTAGTCCAGCAGCGACAGCTGACCGGGTGCGTGCGCGTCCGAATCGATCGAGAACAGGCATCCCACCTCGAGGGCGATCGCGATCATCTCGTCGGGGGGGTCTTGCCGCTCGGGGCGCGAGTTGATCTCGACCGCGACGCCGTTGGCCGCGCAAGCCTCGAACACCGCGCGCGCATCGAGGGTGGACGGCGGGCGCGTGCCCCGCGAGCCCTCGACCAGGCGTCCGGTCACGTGCCCCAGCACATCCACACGCGGATCGGACACCGCCGCGACCAGTCGGCGGGTCATCGGGCCGCGTTCCATGCGCAGCTTCGAGTGCGCCGAGGCCACCACGACGTCCAGTTCGTCCAGCAGCTCCGGTTCCTGGTCCAGGCCGCCGGCTTCGAGAATGTCGACTTCGATCCCGGACAGCAGCGTGAAGCCGTCGCCGCTCATCCCGCGGACGATGTCGAGTTGAGCACGAAGCCGCTCTGGAGACAGGCCGTTGGCCACCCGCAGCCGCGGCGAGTGGTCGGTCAGCGCAAGGTACTCGTGCCCCAGACTCCGAGCCGCCTGGACCATCAGGTCGATGGAGGTCAGTCCGTCCGACCATTCGCTGTGGCTGTGCAGGTCGCCTCGCAGCATCGCGCGCAGGGTCGAGTCCCGCTGCACGCCCGCTCGTTCGCGCAGATCGATGAGGTAGCCGGGAACGCGGCCCTCGAGCGCCTCGGAGATGACCGCGAAGGTGGAATCGCCGATCCCCTTCCGGCGGCGCAGCGCAGCGGTGTCCCGCAGCTCTTCGTCGCTGAGGCCGGCGATCGCGTCTGCGGCCGCGCGGAACGCCTTCGATTTGTATCGCGACGACCGCTCCCGCTCCAGCAGGGTGGCGATCTCGTTCAGCGCGTCGAAGGGATGCATCGGGAAGCGGGCGCGTTCAGGTCGCGATGCCCTGGGACCGCTTGATCACGACCGGGGCCGTGGCGAGTCGGTGGATGGCCCACCCGAACAGGATGGACAGGATGCCGACGCCGATCGCGAAGACGGCCACGCCGAACGAGACCACAGAGGTGAACAGCGATGCGCGCAGGAACGACGCCGTCATCATGGTCTGGCGCACCGGATCGTCCTGCGCGAGTTCGGCGTACGTCTTGCCGCCGGACGCATCCAGGGCATGGTGCTGGATGATGTCGGCCTGCACGTAGGCGGTGAATGGTCCTGCGACGGTCTGCCCCTGGAACGCCATCGCGTCGTCGGGGATGGTGATGTTCTCGGCCCGCAGCTGCGTGGAGACGGCGATCCAGATCACGATGCCGACCACGATCAGCACGATCCCGCCCAGGATTCCGAGGATCCCGGCGGCCTTGACGAGCCCGAGTTTGCGCGCGGGCGGTTCGACCGCGGCGGCCGTGTCGGCGGGGGCGGTGGTCGGGGCATCGGTCATGGCATCCTCCTGCGATTGGGTGGTGCGTGTGTCCTCACGCTAGCCGCGTGCGCGGCAGCACCGTAAGGCCATGTCCGGCCGGGCGGGCGGAGCGTCAGCCCGCGTACGAGCGGGTGGCATCGACCCAGGTCTGCAGCTTCCGCGCTGCCGCGCCGCTGTCCACGGCCTCGGCGGCGGCGTCCTTGGCCGCGGCGAGACGCTCCAGGATCGGCCGCTGCACCTGCGTCGCGTCCTGGAACAGCTCGAAGGCGACGATGCCTGCCGCGGCGTTGAGCAGCACGATGTCCCGCACCGGCCCACGCTCGCCATCGAACACCCGGTGCACGACCTGCGCATTGTGCGCCGGGTCACCGCCGAGCAGGTCATTGATGTCCGCGAGGGGAATGCCGAGGTCCCGCGGGTCCAGGTCGTGCTCATGGATATCGCCGCGGCTGACCTCCCACATTCTGCTGTGGCCCGTCGTCGTGAGCTCGTCCAACCCGTCGTCGCCGCGGAAGACCAGCGCTGTGGCGCCGCGCGTGCGGAACACGCCGGTGATCAGCGGCACCCGGTCCAGCTGGGCGACGCCGACCGCATTGGCCTCCGCGCGGGCCGGGTTGCACAACGGCCCGAGGAAGTTGAACACCGTCGGCACGCCCAGTTCGAGGCGCGTGGCACCGGCGTGGCGGAACCCAGGGTGGAAGGCGGAGGCGAACGCGAATGTGATCCCCGCGCGCGAGAGCGTCTCCGCGACCTGCTCAGGCGTGATGGCCAGGTCCAGGCCCAGCGCGGCGAGCACGTCGGACGAGCCCGACGCTGAGCTGGCCGCCCGGTTGCCGTGCTTGACCACGGGTATCCCGGATGCCGCGGCCACGACTGCAGCCATCGTCGAGATGTTCACCGTGCCGAAGCGGTCTCCGCCGGTGCCGACGATATCGAGCACGTTCGCGTCCACCGGCAGTGGCAGTGCCGCTTCCAAGATCGCGTCCCGGAACCCGACGATCTCGTCCACTGTTTCGCCCTTGACGCGCAGGGCGACCAGGAACCCGGACAGCTGCGACGGGGTGGCCGAGCCCGACATTATCTGCCGCATCGCCCACGTCGATTCGGCCACGCTGAGGTCACTCCCGTCGAGGAGGGTGGTGAGGATTCCGGGCCACGTGTACAACTCCGCCATGAGCCAAGAGCCTAGCCGCGCGACACGCCGGACGATCGCCGCGCGGTCCCTCTGCGGCCGCCCGACATTCACTGCGACCTCTGGCGACATTCCCGGCGGACTCTCGGCCCTCTCCGGAGCGCCGTCAAGGTGAGGAAGGGCCGATTCGGTCGCGCGGATGGAAAATACCGCGCCGGAATCGGCCATAATGAAGGGGTGACAACCACGACAGCGACCTACTCTCAGGCCATGCGCTCGGTCAAGCGTCCCGACCCGGTCGCTGTTGGCACCATCGTGTGGCTCGGCAGCGAGGTGATGTTCTTCGCGGGTCTGTTCGCGATCTACTTCACCCTGCGCAGCACGTCCCCTGAGCTCTGGGCCGATCGCACCGCACTGCTGAACGTCCCCTACGCGACCGTGAACACCATCATCCTGGTGCTCTCCTCGGTCACCTGCCAGATGGGCGTCTTCGCCGCCGAGCGCTTCCAGCCGTACTCCACCAAGAAGCGCGGATGGCTCGGCTGGGGCATGGTGGAGTGGTTCTGGTTGACCTTCGCACTCGGCGCGATCTTCGTCTCCGGTCAGGTGTGGGAGTACGCCCAGCTGGTCGCTGAGGGCATGCCGATCTCGTCCGACTCGTACGCATCCGCGTTCTACATCACGACCGGTTTCCACGCCCTGCACGTGACGGGCGGTCTGCTCGCGTTCCTCCTCGTGATCGGCCGGGCGTACGCCGTCAAGAACTTCGGGCGCAAGGAGATGACCACCTCGATCGTGGTGTCGTACTACTGGCACTTCGTCGACGTCGTCTGGATCGCCCTCTTCCTCGTCATCTACTTCCTGAAATAGAGCGGAGCTTTTCCGAAATGGCACGTGAGACCAAGCGCCGCTCGAACGGCCGTCGCAGTCCCTGGGCGGCGGCGGCACTCATCGGCATCGGCCTCCTGATCACAGGCGGCGTGTACGCCGGTGCATCCGCAGCGATGGCAGCGAACACCGACACCGCCGTCTCGTCGGCGCTGACCGTCGAAGACGGGAAGAAGCTCTTCCAGGCGAACTGTGCAACCTGCCACGGTCTTGACCTGCAGGGCTCGAGCACAGGCCCCTCCCTGTACGGGGTGGGCGAACTGTCCGTTGAATTCCAGGTCGCCACCGGGCGCATGCCGCTGCAGGCGCAGGCGCCCCAGGCGCCGCAGAAGCCTGTGCAGTTCACGCACGAGCAGATCCTCGCGATGGCCGCTTACGTGCAGACCACCGCGCCCGGCCCCACCTACCCGGCAGAGGAAGTGCTCGACGGCGAGGGCGACGTCGCACGCGGTGCGGAGCTGTTCCGCATCAACTGCGCGATGTGCCACAACGTGGCCGCCGCCGGCGGCGCGCTCACCGAGGGCAAGTACGCCCCCGCGCTGAGCGGCACCAGCCCGCTGCACATGTATGCCGCCATGGTCACCGGACCGCAGAACATGCCGGTCTTCAACGACTTGAACCTGACGCCCGAAGACAAGCGCGACATCATCTCCTCGCTCCTGTTCATGCAGGAGAACGAGTCGCCCGGCGGATTCTCGCTCGGCTCCCTCGGACCCGTCTCCGAAGGCCTGTTCATCTGGATCTTCGGCATCGGCGGTCTGATCGCCATCACCGTGTGGATCACGGCGAAGTCCAACTGATCGATTTCGATTTCGACCACAGCTACGAACACCGTACGAACGAGGATCACCATGGCACACGAGGACGACCCGCTCGAGCATGAAAGGGCTTCCTGGAAGCCCTCGCCCGGGCTCGCCGTCGCGGTTTCCGACCCGGTGCAGCCCCCTGTGCTCCCGCCTCACCGCGAGAGGATGACCGACAAGGACCCCGCGGCGATGAAGCGTGCGGTCCGCACGGTCTACACGCTGTTCTACCTGTCGGTCGCGGCGAGCATCTGGGCGATCGCTGCCTACATGCTCTTCCCGATCGAGAGCGGGCGGATCGTCGACATCCGCAACAACAACCTCTTCATCGGCCTGGGCATCGGTCTTGCGCTGCTCGCGCTCGGCATCGGCGCGATCCACTGGTCCAAGGCGATCATGTCGGACAAGGAGTTCACCGAGCCTCGTCACGCCACGCGCGGCCGTGACACGACCCGCGCCGCTGCAGTCCAGGTCTTCGCGGACGCCAACGAGGAGTCCGGGTTCGGCAGGCGCGTCCTGATCCGCAACTCGCTCATCGCCGCGGTCGTGGCCTCCGTCGCCCCGGGCATCGTGCTCTTCCGCGGACTGGCTCCCGAGGGCGAAGACCCCGTTGCCCTCCTCGAAGAGACCATGTGGACTGAAGGCATGCGCCTTGCCCACGATCCCGAGGGAACGCCCATCCGTGCCGCCGACGTCACCCTGGGCTCTGCGGTGCACGTGATCCCCCAGGCCCTCGCCGAACTGGGACACGACGACGGCTATCTCGAGGCGAAGGCCAAGGCCATCGTGCTGCTCATGCGCCTGCTGCCTGAAGACCTCGTCGAGACGCCCGAGCGCGCCGATTGGTCCTACGACGGCATCGTCGCGTACTCGAAGGTGTGCACCCACGTCGGATGCCCCGTCGCCCTGTACGAGCAGCAGACCCACCACCTGCTGTGCCCCTGCCACCAGTCGCAGTTCGACGTGGCGAACGGCGCCGCTGTCATCTTCGGCCCCGCCGCGCGCCCCCTGCCGCAGCTGCCGATCACCATCGACGATGAGGGATATCTGGTCGCCCGCAGCGACTTCACCGAACCCGTCGGGCCGAGCTTCTGGGAGCGCCATTGAGTACGTCAACTCACCCCACCGAGAACCTCACCCAGGAACCGGCCGTCAAGGAGAACCTGACCACGGTTCCCACCGGTAAGGACGGCAAGCCCCTGGGCGGTCGCTTCATCGGGGCAACCGCGAACTACATCGACGAGCGCACCAGCCTGTCCGGCTTCGTGAAGGAACTCGGCCGCAAGATCTTCCCCGACCACTGGTCGTTCATGCTCGGTGAGATCGCGCTGTGGAGCTTCGTGGTCATCCTGCTGTCCGGGACGTTCCTGACCTTCTTCTTCCAGGCATCGATGGTGCCCACGCACTACACCGGCGCATACCTGCCGATGCGCGGCGTCGAGATGTCCGCGGCGCTGCAGTCGTCGCTGAACATCTCGTTCGATGTCCGCGGTGGTCTGCTGGTCCGGCAGATCCACCACTGGGCCGCGCTCGTCTTCGTCGCCGGCATCGGCGTGCACATGCTGCGCATCTTCTTCACGGGTGCTTTCCGCAAGCCTCGCGAGCTGAACTGGGTGATCGGATTCATCCTGTTCATCCTGGCGCTGGCCGAGGGATTCACCGGATACTCGCTTCCCGATGACCTGCTCTCCGGAAACGGCCTGCGCATCATCGACGGCATGGTCAAGGGGATCCCCCTGATCGGAACCTGGACATCGTTCCTGCTGTTCGGCGGCGAGTTCCCCGGCGTGGCGATCGTCGGTCGGTTGTACACGCTGCACATCCTGCTGCTGCCCGCGATCCTCGTCGGACTGCTCGTGCTGCACCTCATGCTGATGGTGATCAACAAGCACACGCAGTTCGCCGGCCCGGGGCGCACGAACAGCAACGTCGTGGGTTACCCGATGATGCCGGTCTACATGTCCAAGATGGGCGGGTTCCTCTTCATCACGTTCGGCGTGATCGTCCTGATCGCCTCGATGTTCACGATCAACCCGATCTGGAACTACGGCCCTTACGACCCGTCGCCGGTCTCGGCCGGTACCCAGCCTGACTGGTACATCGGCTTCGCCGACGGCGCGCTCCGACTCGTGCCGCCGGGGTGGGAGTTCGTCTTCCTGGACCGCACGTGGTCGTTCAACATCCTCGTGCCGCTGGTCATCCTCGGGGTGTTCATCGTCACGGTGCTGCTCTACCCCTTCCTGGAGGCGTGGATCACGGGTGACAAGCGCGAGCACCACATCGCGCAGCGCCCCCGCAACGCGGCAACCCGCACGGCCATCGGCGCTGCCGGAGTCACGTTCTACGCGGTGCTGTGGGCCGCGGCATCCTCGGACATCATCGCCACGCACTTCTACCTCACGATGGAAGGTGTGATCCACGGCCTGCAGGTCCTCCTGTTCCTCGGACCGGTGATCGCCTACTTCGTCACGAAGCGGATCTGCATCGCGTTGCAGAAGAAGGACCGCGAGATCGCACTGCACGGCTACGAGTCCGGTCGCATCGTCCGCCTTCCCGGTGGCGAGTACATCGAGGTGCACCAGCCCGTCGACGAATACGAGCGCTGGAAGCTCGTCGACAACGACAACTACGAGCCCCTCGTCGTGCGGCCCAACGCCAAGGGACGTATCCCCTGGTACGAGAATGTGCGTGCGGTTCTGTCGCGCACACTGTTCGAGGACCGTCTAGCGCCGCTCACGCAGTCCGAGCTCGACGCCGCGGCAGCTCACCAGCACCACGAGCTGGAGCACATCGCCACCGAGGAGGACGCGGAGCTGCAGGGCGCCCACGAGCGCGCAGGAGTTCCGGACGCCCCGCACGTGCCCATCGACGACGGGCACAGCTCGGAGACCGCGGTTCGCCCGTCCAACGTGATCGTCTCCGACGACGGCACGAAGAAGCCGCGCAAGCGCGAGAAGGAGTCCGGCTCCTAATCCGGCCCGACCCGCAGAAGGCCCCGGCACGACACCCACGGTGTCCGCCGGGGCCTTCTGCGTTCCCCCGCCAGTGTCCCCCGCTCCCCCGCCAGTCCCCCGCCTTCCAGCCAGTCCCCCGCTTTCCAGCCAGTCCCCCGCTCCCCTGTCACAACTCGCCGACGGACCCCGCAGCTTGCGACAGGGGAGCTCCGTCATGCCCGGGAGCCGCGCACGGACACGGCAGGAATCCGGCGGAGGACGGCCGAGTGACGGCATGCCGCGGGCGGGCGCGCGCCATAGCGTGGGCAGCGTGACCGACGCTCTGTCCTACTTCTCCGCCAAGCTCGCGCACGAGACGGACGCATCCGATGTGTATGCCGCTCAGCGCGCCGGAGAGCGGTTCATCCTCGTGGACGTGCGCAGCGACGAGGCGTGGGCCCAGGGTCGGGTGAGCGGCGCTGTGCACATGCGCCGGCAAGACATCCGCGACCGCGCACCGGCCGAGCTGGACCCCGCTCTTCCCGTCATCGTCTACTGCTGGAGCCCGGGTTGCAACGCGGGCACCAAGGCAGCGCTCGAGTTCGCGGCTCTCGGCTACTCGGTCAAGGAGATGATCGGCGGATACGAGTACTGGCTGCGGGAGGGTCAGCCGACCGAGAACGACAGCGGTGCGCTCCCCCGCCGGTTCGATGACCGCGTGATGGTCGTTCGCGCGCCGGTCCCGGGCTGAGCGCTACGCCGAGGCGAGCTCTTCGCAGAAGCGGTCCGCTGCGGCGCCGTAGAAGGTCGGTCGGGCGCGCGCGGACGAGCCGACGGATGTCGTGACGTCGCAGACGACGGCGGTGACGTTGTCGCGCGTACCGGCCGCCAGGGCGAGAGAGACGACCCCTGCCGCGGCGGCTTGAGGAGATGGGGTGGTCTCCAGCACTCGCGTGAGCTCGGCGTCGGGAAGGTAGTCCGTCACGCCGTCGCTGCACAGGAGCCAGCGATCGCCCATCAGCGGCTCCCGGCTCAGGACGGCGATCGTATCGTCCTCAGCGCCACCCAGAGACGCCGTGATGATGTTCCGTCGCGGGTGGGATGCCGCGGCCTCCGCTGCGATCAGACCCCGATCCAGCAGGGCCTGCACGTAGGAGTCATCGCGCGTCTCACGCGTGAGTGCACCCCTGCGCAGGAGGTAGGCGCGCGAGTCCCCCGTGTGCGCCAGCAGGAGTCCCCCGCTGTCCGTGACGAAGACCCCGGTAAGAGTGGTCGCCATGCCGCGCAACGAGGCGTCGCGTTCGGTGTGTGCGCGCAGGTCCCAGTTGGCCTCGCGGATCCGGACGGCGAGGTCCTCGGCATCCCGAACAATGAACGTGCCGGCGACGAGTCGGTGCAGCAGGGCCGCCGATGCCAGGTCGCCGGAGGGCCCGCCGCCGACACCGTCGGCAACGGCCGCCCCCCACGGCGCGGTGAATGCTGCGTCCTGATTGACCGCCCGGTGCTTGCCGACGTCCGAGACGGCGCCAACCGTCAGCCGTACGGCCGACACGCCGGAACGATCAGTGCGCGAAGTATCCGCGGTAATACTCGTAGACCCAACCGACGATGGCGACCAGGAACACCCCGATACCGATCGGCATCAGCCAGCTGCCGATGGCCAGCCCGAGTATGCCGATCGCCGCCGAGAAGGCGAGCACGATCGGCCACCACGACCACGGGCTGAACTCGCCGACTTCGGGGTCACCGTCGTCGATGTCGGAGGTGAGGATGTCCTCGGGCAGTTCGCCACCCTGGGCCTTGTGCACGCGCCCGATGTAGAAGGCGATCAGCGCGGCCATCAGGCTGCCGAACAGGAGGGCGATCGTGCCCACCCACTCGACGGCGATGTACCACGGGTTGATGAGGTTCACCAGGATGCTCCACAGCGTGTACGTCACCGCTACGAGCATGAAGAACGCGGAGAGCAACCACCACAGTCCGGTATTGGTACGCATCTACTTGACCTCTCCCTCGGCGAGGTCGACAACCGGGGCGGACGGGGCGTCCTTCGCGGGGCCGACGCCGACGGGTATTCCGGCCTCGGGGTGGTTGAGGTCGAACGCGGGGCGCTCGCTGCGGATCCGCGGGATGGAGGTGAAGTTGTGCCGCGGTGGCGGGCAGGATGTCGCCCACTCCAGCGATGCGCCATACCCCCACGGGTCGTTCACGGTCACCCTGGGCGCCTTGCGGGCGGTGATCCAGACGTTGAACAGGAACGGGATCATCGACGCGCCGAGGATCATCGCCCCGACGGTGGAGACCTGGTTCTCCCACAGCCAGTCATCGGCCGCGGAGTAGTCCGCGTAGCGACGCGCCATGCCGTCCACACCCAGCCAGTGTTGGATCAGGAAGGTCATGTGGAAGCCGATGAACAGCATCCAGAAGTGCACGTAGCCGATGCGCTCGTTCAGCATCTTGCCGGTCCACTTCGGCCACCAGAAGTAGAACCCGGCGAACATCGCGAACACCACGGTGCCGAACACGACGTAGTGGAAGTGCGCGACGACGAAGTAGGTGTCCGAGATGTGGAAATCCAGCGGCGGGGAGGCCAGGATCACACCGGTCAGACCGCCGAACACGAACGAGACCAAAAAGCCCAGCGAGAACAGCATCGGGGTTTCGAAAGTGACCGAGCCGCGCCACATCGTGCCGATCCAGTTGAAGATCTTCACCCCGGTGGGCACCGCGATCAGCATCGTCATCAGCGCGAAGAACGGCAGCAGCACCGCCCCGGTGACGTACATGTGATGCGCCCACACCGCCACGGACAGCGCCGCGATCGCGATCGTGGCGTACACCAGGGTCTTGTACCCGAAGATCGGCTTGCGACTGAACACCGGGAAGATCTCCGAGACGATGCCGAAGAACGGCAGCGCGATGATGTACACCTCGGGATGCCCGAAGAACCAGAACAGGTGCTGCCACAACAGCACACCACCGTTCGCCGGGTCGTAGATGTGCGCCCCCAGGACCCGGTCGGCCGCGGCCGCCAGGATCGCCGCCGCCAGGACGGGGAAGGCCATCAGGATCAGGATGCTGGTGACCAGCGTGTTCCAGGTGAAAATCGGCATCCGCCACATCGTCATCCCGGGCGCGCGCATCGTGATGATCGTGGTGATGAAGTTCACCGCACCCAGGATCGTACCGAAACCGCTCATCCCCAGGCCCAGCATCCAGAGATTGCCGCCCACCCCTGGTGAGAACGTGGCATTCGCGAGCGGTTGATACGCGAACCAGCCGAAGGATGCCGCGCCCTGCGGGGTGAGGAACCCGGACACGGCGATGATCGAGCCGAACAGGAACAGCCAGAACGCGAACGCGTTCAGACGCGGGAACGCCACATCCGGAGCGCCGATCTGCAGCGGCATGATCACGTTCGCAAAACCGGCGAAGAGCGGGGTCGCGAACATCAGCAGCATGATCGTGCCGTGCATCGTGAACAGCTGGTTGTACTGCTCCTTGGTCGGCACGATCTGCATGCCCGGCTCGAACAGCTCAGCACGGATGATCAGCGCCATCACGCCGCCCAGCATGAAGAACAGCACCGACGCGATCAGGTACATGTACCCGATCGTCTTGTGGTCCGTGGAAGTGATCCACTTGACGACGATGTTGCCCTTCTGCTCCGTGCGCGTGGCACTCATCAGGGCAGCCTGACGGGGAGGAAGGGTCGTCGGGCGACCCGGCGTGTTCTCCTGCAATGGAAGTGTCGTCGCCATGATCACTCGTCTCCTTCGGGGCTTGCGCCCGTCCCGGGCTCGTTCTGAAGCCTGTCGTACGCGTCGTTGATGTCGCCGGTCTGGCCGGCCGAGCGCAGGGTGTCGAGGTAGTCCTCGTACTCGCCCTCACTCACCACCTTGACGTTGAAGAGCATGGCGGAGTGGTACTCGCCACACAGTTCGGCGCACTTGCCGGCGTACGTGCCCTCACGCGTCGGCGTGAAGGACCAGTAGTTGTCCCGGCCGATGTACATGTCCTTCTTGTACAGGAAGTCGATCACCCAGAACGAGTGGATGACATCGCGCGACTGCAGAAGGATCTTGACCGACTTGTCGACGGGCAGGTAAAGCGTGGGCAGCTTCGCCTGGTCGACGTCGCCGTTGGCGGCCGGCTGGGCCTGAACGCCCATGGTCCAGACAGCGTCTGCGCTGTCATCGTCCTCGCCGTTGTACTGGAAGTCCCAAGCCCACTGCTTGCCGATCGCGACGATGGACACGTCCGGGTCCTCGGTCTGCGTCTCCAAGATGGTCTGATCACGCGCAGTGAAGGCGAAGAACCCGATCACCAGAATGAGCGGCACGACCGTGTAGAAGATCTCGATCGGCATGTTGTAGCGCAGCTGGACCGGCAGTCCGACCTGCCCCTTGCGGCGCCGGTAGGCGATCGCAGCCCAGCCCATCAGCCCCCAGGTGACGAGGCCGACGACCAGCAGCACGATCCAGGAGTTCACCCACAGGCCCGCCACCATGTCGGTGTGGTTGGTGGCCGGAGTGCCGTCTTCGACGAAACCGGGAAGGTAGCCATGCAGTTCGGTCGGGGTGCACCCGGCGAGGACTGCTGCCGAGGCGATTCCGATGGGAAGACCTGCCCAGCGGAGGCGGCGTTTGGAGGGCACGGTGCACCTTTCCGGGTCGCGATTGTGACGTTGCCAGTCTAGAGCAACCTCACAACTGATTCCGGCCAACCGCCCAGCTTGACCCCGCTGCGCAGGGCGCGAAACAGGCCCGGCGCTCGATGAGCGGCCGGGCCTGAGACGGATGTTTCGGGGTCAGTGGAAGCTGTCACCGCAGGCGCAGCTGCCCGCAGCATTGGGGTTGTCGATCGTGAACCCCTGCTCTGCGATCGTGTCCTTGAAATCGATGCTCGCGCCGTCCAGGTAGGGGACGCTCATGTCGTCGATGATGACCTCGACGCCGTCGAAGTCGACGGTCTTGTCGCCGTCGAGGTAGCGCTCGTCGAAGTACAGCTGGTAGATCAGCCCGCTGCAGCCGCCGGGTTGCACCGCCACGCGCAGGCGCAGGTCGTCGCGCCCTTCCTGGGCGAGGAGACTCTTCACCTTGAGCGCGGCGGCCTCGGTGAGCCCGACGCCGTGGGCGCGGACGGTCTGGTCGGTTGACAGTGCAGTGTCGGTCATGGCACTCCTCCGGACAGGCCGCGGATGCGGCGGGGTGTTCTTCGATTCTACGCCCGCCGACTCCCGCGGGTCTCGAACCCCATGTGAGCAGTCCGCATTCAGGGCGACGTCGTGCGCGCGTCCAGCTTCTCGAGCAGGAGCGCCTCGGCAATGACGGCGTTGCGGAAGGTCTCCAGGTGCAGCGACTCATTGGGGCTGTGCGCGCGCGAGTGCGGATCCTCGACGCCCGTGACCAGGATCTGAGCTTCCGGGAATTCGCGGATCAGGTCGGCGATGAAGGGAATCGAGCCGCCGACGCCGATTTGCACCGGCTCGACCCCGTAGGCCTCGTGCAGCGCCTCCAGGGCGGTCCCGACCGCCCACCCGCTCGTGTCGACGAGGAACGCGTCACCGTAGTCCTGGTCGGTGAAGCTCAGCTGCGCCCCGAACGGCGCATGCGCACGCAGGTGCGCCTCGATGGCCGCATAGGCCTCGCGCGCCGGCTGACCCGGAGCGACGCGGGCGCTGAGGACGACCGAGAGCGCCGGGCTCAGCGTGTTCGAGGCGTTCGCCACGCTCGGCGCGTCGATGCCGGTGACCGTGATCGACGGCTTGTTCCAGATGCGGCTGAGGATCTGGCCACGCCCGATCGGACTGACCCCGGTCGGCAGACCCGCCTCGTCGCGCAGCGTCTCCTCGCTGTACGCCGGCGTCTCGGCATCCCGTTCGGTCAGTCCCTGCACTGCCACGGCGCCGTCCTCATCCCACAGCGTGGCGAGCAGCTTCACGGTGGCCATCATCGCGTCCGGAACCGCTCCCCCGAACATGCCGGAGTGGGACGCGTGATCGAGCGTGCGCACCGTGAGTGTGAAGCGGGTGTTGCCGCGCAGCGACACCGTCAATGCCGGCGTGCGCGCATCCCAGTTGCCCGAGTCCGCCACGACGATCACATCGGCGCGGAGCGCCGCGGCGTTGTCCGAGAGGAACTGGGCGAAGGAACGCGACCCGGCCTCCTCTTCGCCTTCGATGAACAGCGCCACACCCAGATCGAAATCCGCGCCGAGGGCTTCCTTGAGCGCGCGCAGCGATGCGACGTGGGCCATCACGCCGGCTTTGTCATCGGCCGCGCCACGACCGTACAGGCGACCGTCGCGGACGGTGGGGGTGAACGGGGCGGACTCCCACAGGGACTCCTCCCCCACCGGCTGGACGTCGTGGTGCGCGTAGAGCAGGATCGTCGGCCGCCCGTTGCGCGCAGCCCGCGTCGCCAGCACCGCCGGGTTGCCGATCTCATCCGTCCCGGGGATGGCGGCGCGCTGGATCTCGACGCTTTCGAACAGACCGAGATCCTGGACCAGCGCGGCAACGGCCTCCGCGCTGCGCTGCACCTCAGCGCCGTCGAAACCGGGGAACGCGATCGACGGGATGCGCACGAGGGCGCCGAGATCGGCGAGGGCGGCGGGGATGCCGGATGCCGCGGCATCGCGCACAGCATCCTGTCGGGTCAGCTCAGTGGTCATGCGGGTAATCTTAAGGCGCATCCCTATCGAGACTCCGAGGTTCCACGTGGCCAAGACACCCGCAGCCCCCGTCCCCGCTGACGCGTCGGCCGACATGACCACCGGCAAGGGACGGCCGACGCCCACCCGCGCTGAGCGCGAGGCGGCCCGCAGGCGCCCGCTGGTGGCCGACACCAAAGAGGCGAAAGCCCGCGCGAAGGCGGAGATGGCTGCGCAGCGCGAGAAGGCACGCGTGGGGATGGCCGCGGGCGATGACAAGTATCTGCCCGTTCGGGACAAGGGTCCGCAGCGCAGGTTCGTCCGCGATTACATCGACTCCGGCTGGCACATCGGCGAAGGCGTCATGCCCGCGATGGTGCTCGTGATCCTCGCGACCTTCATCCCGGTCCCGGCGATCCAGTACTACTCGTTCATCGGGCTGTGGATCTTCATCCTGTTCGTGATCGGCGACATGATCATCACGTCCATCCGGGTCAAGCAGGCGGCGCGTCAGAAGTTCGGCGCCGACCGGATCGAGAAGGGCCTCGGCTGGTACGGGGCGATGCGCATCATCCAGATGCGGTTCATGCGTCTGCCCAAGCCGCAGGCCAAACGCGGCCAGAAGCCGGCTTAGCGGCCGAGCCGGGCCAGCCCGCGGTTGATCTGGCGCGCCCAGAGCGGACCGCGGTAAAGGAAAGCCGTGTAGCCCTGTACCAGAGTGGCACCGGCATCCAGGCGTTCGCGCACGTCCGCGGCGGTCTCGACACCGCCGGCGGAGATCACGACGAACTCCGGCGGCACGGTCGCCCGGACCAGACGCAGCACCTCGACCGCGCGGCGCTTCAGCGGCGCGCCGGACAGACCGCCCTCCCCTGCGGCGGCGACGATCGCCGGGTCGGTGCGCAGACCGTCGCGTGAGATCGTGGTGTTCGTCGCGATCAGGCCGGACAGGCCGAGGTCCACCGCAAGACGCGCGATCGCCTCGACCTCGTCATCGGGCAGGTCGGGTGCGATCTTCACGAGCAGGGGCGTCTGACCGGCCGCGTCGCGCACCGCCTGCAGGAGCGGACGGAGCGTTTGGACCGATTGCAGGCCGCGAAGGCCTGGCGTGTTGGGCGAGGACACGTTGACGACCAGGTAGTCCGCGAGCGGCGCCAGCAGCGTCGCGCTTCGCACATAGTCCGCGGCGGCGTCGGCGACATCGACGACCCGGCTCTTGCCGATGTTCACGCCGAGCACGGCGCGCCGGGAACGGCGGCGCAGCTTCGCCAGGCGCACGGCGGCAGCCTCGGCACCCCGGTTGTTGAACCCCATGCGGTTGATCACGGCCCGGTCGGGGATCAGCCGGAACAGCCGCGGCCGGGGGTTCCCGTCCTGCGCTACCGCGGTGACGGTGCCGACCTCGACATGCCCGAAGCCGAGGGCATGTAGCCCCTGGGCCGCTGCCACATCCTTGTCGAACCCGGCGGCCACACCGAACGGGGAGTCGAAGCTCAGGCCGAGCGCTGTCGTTCTCAGCGCAGGCGCGGGCCGTGTGAGAGCGCGCGCCACCCAGGAGAAGGGCGGAATGCCGAGCACCCGGATGACGATCACCGCGGCGTGGTGGGCCGATTCGGGATCCATGCGCGCGAGGACGGACCGGAAGAGGAGGGGATACATCGCCCCCCAGGCTATCGGCTTGCGACGGTCGTTCAGGATTCCGCGGGCGCGGCGGTCTCGACGCGGGCGTGGTCGTCCCGGAGCTGTCCGATCGCGGACTCGAAGTCCTCGAGCGAATCGAAGGCCTGGTACACGCTGGCGAAACGCAGGTAGGCGACCTCGTCGAGCTCCCGCAGCGGCCCGAGGATCGCCAGACCGATCTCGTTCGTGTCGACCTGGGAGGACCCGGTCTGGCGGACGGCCTCTTCGACCTTCTGTGCCAGCACGGCCAGGTCTCCCTCGGTGACCGGTCGCCCCTGGCAGGCCTTGCGGACACCGGACATGACCTTCTCGCGACTGAACGGCTCGATCACGCCCGACCTCTTGATGACGTTCAGGCTCGCCGTCTCGATCGTGGAGAATCGCCCGCCGCACTCGGGGCACTGTCGGCGGCGGCGGATGCTGAGACCATCGTCGCTGGTGCGCGAATCGATGACCCGGGAGTCGGGGTGACGGCAGAACGGGCAATGCATGGCCTGGACAGACTACGCCAAACCGCTACGCGGAGGGCGGCGTCTCGAACCGCGCCTGGACGGCCTCGCCGTGCGCGGGGAGGTCTTCGGCCTCGGCGAGCGTGACCACTCCCTCGCGAACCTGCGCCAGGGCGGCGCGATCGTACTCGATGACCTGCTGCGGGCGCAGGAAGGTCGCCGCCGACAGGCCGGCAGCGTAGCGCGCCTGTCCCCCGGTGGGCAGCACGTGGTTGCTTCCCGCCAGGTAGTCACCGAGACTCACCGGGGAGTCGGGCCCGACGAACACCGCACCGGCGTGCACGAACGCGGCCGGGTCGGGGTCGGCCAGGTGCAGTTCCAGATGCTCCGGCGCGTAGGCGTTGCTGAACGCGGTCGCGGCGGACAGGTCGTCCACGAGCACGATCGCCGACTGCGGACCCGAGAGCGCGGCCCGCACGCGCTCAGCGTGGCGGGTCCGGGCGGCGCGGGGCGTGATCTCGAGCGCGACCGCCGCAGCGAGCGGCTCGGATGCCGTCACCAGCACCGCCGAGGCCTGCTCGTCGTGCTCGGCCTGGCTGATCAGGTCGGCGGCCACCAGGCGAGGATCGGCAGAGTCATCGGCGACGATCAGAATCTCGGTCGCACCGGCCTCGGCATCCGTGCCCACCACACCGGCGACGGCACGTTTCGCTGCCGCGACGAAGTTGTTCCCCGGCCCGGTGACCACGTCGACCGGATCCAGTCCCAGGCTCGCCACGCCATACGCGAATGCGCCGATCGCGCCGGCGCCACCCATTGCGTACACCTCGTCGACTCCGAGGAGCCGGGCCGCGGCGAGGATCACCGGATGCACCCGCCCGTCGTGCGCCCGCTGCGGGGGCGAAGCGAGGGCGATCGCTGCGACGCCGGCGACCTGCGCGGGAACCACGTTCATGACGACGCTGGAGGGGTACGCCGCCTTGCCACCCGGCACGTAGAGTCCGACCCGGCGGACCGGCTGCCAGCGCTGCAGCACGCGCGCACCCGGGCCCAGCTCGGTGACCGTCGCGGGCGGGACCTGCGCGGCGGACGCGCGACGCACACGCGCGATCGCCTCCTCCAGTGCGGCACGGACGGACGGATCCAGTCCCGCCAGGGCCTCCTCGAGGTGGGCGGCCGGAACGCGGATGTCGTGGCCGCGGGCGGCGTCGAACCGGTCGGCCTGTTCGCGCAGCGCCGCTTCGCCGCGCGCGGCGACGTCGGCGACGAGGGTCGTGGCGGTGGCGAGGGCTTCCTCACGGGCGGCGGTGGCGCGCGGGACGGCGGCGAGGAATTCGGCCGGCGAGAGGGCGCGACCGCGGAGGTCGATCGTGCGGAGCATTCCTTTACGGTATCGCGATCGGCGGTGGCTGCTCAGCCGCGCATCACGCCGGACACGTCGTGCAGGTACCCGACCCGCCCGTCCTCGTGCCGGACGACGAAGACCTCGCCGCGGTCTTCGAGCACGAGCGCCCACGCCGTCGGCCCGACCCGGAAGATCGGCACGCCGCGCTCGTCCAGCACGTCGCGCTCCTCAGGAGCCAACGCCCAGAACGCCTGATGACTGGGGTGCGGCTCGTACTCGGTGATCTCGGACACCTCTTCGACAGGTTCGAACGTGTCGCGGGCCTGAGCCGGCGCCCACCCGTCCGCGTCGGCGAAGATCTGCTCGGCCGCGCTCTGGGACCCGTCGCCGTCCTCGGTGTCCAACGGCTCCGTGTAGGAATCGGGGTAGGACGAGTCGGTGTACGGCGAGCCGGGAACGCGCGTGTCGCCGTATTCGGTCGGCGCACCGGCTCCCGCTGCCCCGGCGAGACCCGCGGAGTCCTCGGCGGGCGCCTGGCGCTCGCGCGGCGGGCGGGCCACCACCGGACGGATCGGCCGCGCATTCCGGTGCGCCACGACCTCGCGGCGCCCCGCGAAGTCTTCGGACAGCGGCGGAATCAGCGGGGCGAAAACGGTGAGCACGACTCCAGCGAGCATCAGGAAGAACTCGACCCAGACCACCCAGCCGTAGATCCAGACGCTCGACTCCACCGCCACGGCGACGTTGCGCCACAGCAGGGTCAGCCAGACGACCGCGGACACCGAGAAGGCCACCGACGCGAACTGGTCGATCCCAAGGGAGCCCACCCGTCGGATCCCGTCGGGTGAGAACCGCCGCAGGACGATCAGGAACACCGCGACGGTGGGCAGAGCGATCGTGAGGACCCAGTCCAGACCGTTGGTCCACACCGAACCGCCGAAGAGGAGCTGCGCCATCGCCTGCTGACTGGCGATGGAGAAGAACGACACGACGAATGCCACGAGCCAGACTCCGACGAGCGCGACCTCACGCACCGAAAAAGGCCCGACGCCGTACTGCGGCTGCTCGCCGGGCGCCGTGTCGACGTTCTCGGGTGCAGTGCTCTCGCCCACTTGGTCGTCAGTCACGATGAATCCTTTCCGGCCGCTTTCGCGGAGCGCGTCGAGCCGATCCTACCGGCGGCTCCTCAGATGGCAATGAGACTCGGACGGCTCGGCGAGGCATCGGCCCGCGTCGGCGGATCGCCGGTTCGGGCGACTCAGCCCAGGCACTGCGGACCGAGCAGGCCCTTCAGCTCGCCGTACAGATCCGCGGTCACCCGCACCGGGTGCGGCACGTCGAACACCTTCGCCGCGTTGCCCCGATGGAGGCGCAGCGTCACCTCGGTGGAGCCGCGATGACGGTGCAGGACCTGGGCCAGTTCGATGACCAGCCCTTCGGTCGCTCGGTGCTCCGGGATCGCCAGCACCAGCGGACCGGACGCGTCCACCGCACCGAGATCCGGCGATACCGCCGACACTGCGTGCAGGTTGAGGCCGTCGTCACGGCGGGAGATGCGGCCGCGGACGACGAGGATGGAATCGGCCTGCAGCATGGACTGGAACTCGGTGTAGGTCTTGCCCATGAACATGACCGTCACCTCACCGTCGAAGTCCTCGATTGTGATCAGCCCGTACGGATTGCCGCTGGATTTCGCCACGCGATGCTGAACACTGGTCACCAGACCGGCCACGGTGACCTGCTCGCCATCGGGGAGGTCCTCCGAAGCGAGAAGATCGTGGATGCTGATGGAGGCGTGTTTGGCGAGGGCGATCTCGAGCCCGGCCAGCGGGTGGTCGGACACGTACAGGCCCAGCATCTCGCGCTCGAAGGCGAGCTTGTCCTTCTTCGTCCACTCCGGACGATCGGGGACCTTGGCCGGCAACGGCTCCTCGGTCTGGTCGTAGAGGCTGTCGAAGTCGAATCCGATCGCCCCGGTCGCGGCCTTGCGCTTGACTTCGACGGCCGCTTCGGCGGCGTCCTCGTGGATCTCCATCAGGGCCCGTCGCGTCGCCCCGAGCGAGTCGAACGCGCCGGCCTTGATCAGCGACTCCACCGTGCGCTTGTTCGCCACGTGGATGGGCACCTTGGCGAGGAAGTCGTGGAACGAGGCGAACGGCTCCGCCTGGCGGGAGGCCACGATCGCATCCACCACGTTGGTGCCGACGTTACGGACCGCTCCGAGGCCGAAGCGGATGTCCTCGCCCACGGCGGCGAAGTACCGGATGGACTGACCGACATCCGGCGGAAGCACCTTGATGCCCATCCGGCGGCACTCGTTCAGATACACGGCGAGCTTGTCCTTGGCGTCGCCCACGCTGGTCAGCAGCGCCGCCATGTACTCGGCGGGATAGTGCGCCTTCAGATACGCCGTCCAGTACGCGATCAGGCCGTACGCGGCCGAGTGCGCCTTGTTGAACGCGTAGTCCGAGAACGGCAGCAGGATGTCCCAGAGCGTCTTGACGGCGGCATCCGAGTACCCGTTCTCGCGCATGCCCGCGTGGAAGCCCTCGTACTGCTTGTCCAGCTCCGATTTCTTCTTCTTGCCCATGGCGCGGCGGAGGATGTCTGCCTGCCCCAGGCTGAACCCGGCGACCCGCTGGGCGATGGCCATCACCTGCTCTTGATAGATGATCAGGCCGTAGCTGGTGTCGAGGATATTGCCGAGGGGTTCTTCGAGTTCGGGGTGGATCGGCGTGATCGGCTGCTGGCCGGTCTTGCGCAGCGCGTAGTTGATGTGCGAGTTCGCACCCATCGGCCCGGGCCGGTACAGGGCGATGACTGCGGAGATGTCTTCGAAGTTGTCCGGCTTCATCAGGCGCAGCAGGCTGCGCATCGGGCCGCCGTCGAGCTGGAACACGCCGAGCGTGTCGCCACGTGAGAGCAGCTCGTACGAGTCCGCGTCATCCAGGGCGAGATCCTCGAGCACCAGCGTCTCGCCGCGGTTGGCGGCGATGTTGTCCAGCGCATCGTCGATGATCGTGAGGTTGCGCAGCCCGAGGAAGTCCATCTTGATCAGCCCGAGGGCCTCGCAGGCGGGGTAGTCGAACTGGGTGACGATCTGGCCGTCCTGCTCCCGCTTCATGATCGGGATGATGTCGATCAGCGGCTCGCTGGACATGATGACGCCGGCCGCGTGCACGCCCCACTGCCGCTTCAGGTTCTCCAGCCCCACCGCGGCGTCGAAGACGGTCTTCGCCTCGCTGTCGGTCTCGATCAGAGCGCGGAATTCGGAGGCCTCTTTGAAACGGGGGTGTTTGGTGTCGAACATCCCCTCGAGGGGCATGTCCTTGCCCATCACCGCGGGCGGCATGGCCTTGGTGAGTCGCTCCCCCATGCTGAACGGGAAGCCGAGCACGCGTCCGGCGTCCTTGAGCGCCTGCTTGGCCTTGATGGTGCCGTACGTGACGATCTGCGCGACGCGCTCGTCGCCGTACTTCTGAGTGACGTACTGGATCACCTCACCACGACGGCGGTCGTCGAAGTCGATGTCGAAGTCGGGCATCGAGACGCGGTCGGGGTTCAGGAAGCGCTCGAAGAGCAGCCCGTGCTGCAGCGGGTCCAGGTCGGTGATGCGCATCGCGTAGGCGGCCATCGAACCGGCGCCGGACCCACGACCGGGACCCACCCGGATGCGGTTCTCTTTGGCCCAGTTGATGAAGTCCGCGACGACGAGGAAGTAGCCGGGGAAGCCCATCTGGACGATGACGTCGGTCTCGAAGTCGGCCCGCGCGCGCACCTCGGCCGGGATGCCGGCGGGATAGCGGACATGCAGTCCTCGTTCGACCTCCTTCACGAACCAGCTCTGCTCGGTCTCGCCCGCGGGGACCGGGTAGCGCGGCATGTAGTTCGCGCTGGTGTCGAAGCGGACATCGACGCGCTCCGCGATCGCCAGCGTGTTGTCGCACGCCTCGGGGTTGTCCCGGAAGATGTGGCGCATCTGCGCCGGTGTCTTGAGGTAGAACTCCTCGCCCTCGAACTTGAACCGCTTGGGATCATCCAGGGTCGAGCCGGACTGCACGCACAGCAGCGCCGCGTGGCTCTTGGCATCGTGCTGATGCGTGTAGTGGAGGTCGTTGGTCGCCACGAGGGGCAGGTCCAGTTCCTTGGCCAGACGCATCAGGTCGTTCATCGTGCGCCGCTCGATGTCGATTCCGTGGTCCATCACCTCGGCATAGAAGTTGTCCTTGCCGAAGATGTCGCGGAACTCCGCCGCGGCCGCCTTGGCCGCGTCATACTGGCCGAGCCGCAGCCGGGTCTGCACTTCGCCGCCGACGCAGCCGGTCGTCGCGATGACGCCCTTGGCGTAGGTCTGGAGCAGTTCGCGGTCCAGCCGCGGTTTGAAGTAGTAGCCCTCGAGGGATGCGTAGGAGGACATCCGGAAGAGGTTGTGCAGTCCCTCGTTGCTCTCGGCGAGCAGCGTCATGTGCGTGTAGGCGCCGGACCCCGACACATCATCGTCGTTCTGGTCGGGGCTGCCCCACCGCACACGGGCCTTGTCGGCTCGATGCGTCCCAGGTGTGACGTACGCCTCCATGCCGATGATCGGCTTGATCCCGCCCTCGGTGGCGGTCTTGTAGAACTCGAACGCGCCGAAGGTGTTGCCGTGGTCGGTGACGGCGATCGCCGGCATCCCCTGTTTTGCGGCTTCATCGATCAGCGGTTTGACGCGTGCTGCGCCGTCGAGCATCGAGTATTCACTGTGCACGTGAAGGTGAACGAAGGAGTCGGCTGCCACGGATCGAGACTACCTTCGGGCACCGACGCCGAGGCCCACCGCGCCCGGGCTGTCGCCTCAGCGCAGGTCGAGGCGCATGAGCACGCGCGGGAACCCGTTGAGCACCGAGTCGGTATCGGCGGCCTCCGTGAATCCTGCCTTCTCGAACAGGCGGCGGGTGCCGACGTAGGCCATCGTCAGGTCGACTTTCGCACCCCGGTTGTCGACCGGATACGCCTCGACCGCCGGCGCACCGGACGTGCGGGCGAAGACGACCGCTCCCGCGACCAGCGCGTGCGAGATGCCTTCTCCCCGATGCCCCGGGCGGACGCGGACGCACCACAGTGACCACACGTCCAGGTCGTCGACGTGCGGGATCTTGCGGCTGGTCGCGAACGACGTGTCTGCGCGCGGATGGATCGCCGCCCACCCGACGACCTCGTCGTCCCGGTAGGCGAGCACGCCCGGGGGTCCCGCCTCCAGCAGCGCCGCCGTCTTCGCCGCCCGCGCGGGTCCGCGCAGCTCCCGATTCTCCTTCGCACCGAGGCGATAGCTCAAGCACCAGCAGACATCCGCGTCGGACCGTTTCGGCCCGAGCATCGTCTGCAGGTCGGCGAACCGCGCGGCCGGCCGGACTTCGATTCCCATGCGGCCATCGTTCCACCAGCCGCCGACGGCGCGTCTCCGATCCGAACGCGGACCGTGCACGTCCCCGGCGCCCGGGATCACTCGCCGCGCAGCACCTCGAGGGCGTGCGCGAGGTCGGCCGGGTACTCGGAGGTGAAGGTCGCCCAGTCCCCCGTCGCCGGGTGCGTGAAGGACAGTTCCCGCGCGTGCAGCCACTGGCGGGTCAGACCCAGCCGGCCTGCCAGCGTCGGGTCGCTCCCGTAGAGCGGATCGCCGACGCACGGATGCCGGTGCGCTGCCATGTGCACGCGGATCTGGTGCGTCCTGCCGGTTTCCAGGTGGATCTCCAGCAGCGCGGCTCGCGGAAACGCCTCCAGCGTCTCGTAGTGCGTGACCGAGTCCTTGCCGTCGGGTGTGACGGCGAACTTCCACGAATGGGAGGGATGCCGCCCGATGGGCGCGTCGATGGTTCCGGTGAGTGGGTCCGGATGCCCCTGGACCACGGCGTGATAGATCTTCTCGACCTCGCGCTCCTTGAAAGCGCGCTTCAGCGCGATGTATGCGTGCTCCGTCTTCGCCACGACCATCAGTCCGCTGGTGCCCACGTCCAGCCGGTGGACGATGCCCTGCCGCTCCGCGGCTCCGGTCGTGGCGGTGCGGATGCCGCCGGCTGCGAGGGCCCCGAGCACGGTCGGGCCGTCCCAGCCGAGCGAGGGGTGCGCGGCAACTCCGCTGGGTTTGTCGACCACCACGATGTCGTCGTCGTCGTACACGATGCCCAGGTCCGGCACCGCCAGTGGGATCACGCGCGGCTCTTCCTTGGGCGTCCAGGACACCTCCAGCCACGAGCCCGCGCGCAGCCGGTCGGACTTCGTCAGTCCGCGACCGTCCATCGCGACGCCGCCCGCGTCGGCGACCTCGGCAGCGAAGGTGCGCGAGAAGCCGAGCATCTTCGCAAGTGCCGCGTCCACCCGCGTGCCCTCGAGGCCGTCCGGTACGGGAAGACTCCGGGATTCCATCTCAGCCGTCCGCGTCACGCCGGGGTTCGCGGTTCCGGGGGATCCCGGCATCCGGGTTCCCGGCCGGGAACTGATCGCCTTCGACGGCGACCGCACCGCCGCCGGCGACGACATCGTCGCCATCGCGTGGCGGGATGCTGTCCGCGGCGTGCCGGCGGGCATCACGGGTGCCGTCCAGGTGCAGGCCGAGCAGCACCAGCAGAGCGACGCTGATCATCATCGTCACGATGAAGATGTCGGCGACGTTGTAGATCGCCGGATTGGTCCAGAACCACATCCACGGCGTGTTGATGAAGTCGACCACGTGCCCGACGGCGAAGCCCGGTTCGCGGAACGCGCGATCCGCGAGATTGCCCAGGACGCCGCCCAGGAGCAGTCCCAGCACGACGGCCCACAGGCGGGAGCGCACGCGGGTGGCGGCGAGCCACACGATCACCCCGGCCACCACGGCCAGTGCGATGGTGAAGATCCAGGTGACGCCCTCGCCGAGCGAGAATGCCGCGCCCGGATTGCGCACCAGATAGAAGCTCAGGAAGTCGCCGAGCACCTGCACCGTCTGCTGAGGCGGGAGGTTCTGGATTGCGAGGTACTTCGAGAACTGGTCAGCGGCCAGCACCAGCACCGCGAGAACCGCGATGATGGTGCCGGCCGCCGCCTTGTGAAGGGGGGCTCGGCCTGTCAAAAGGCCGGCTTAGAGGCCGATGGCAGACACCGGGGTGGAACCCGACGTCGTGCCCGTGGTCTCGAGGTCGCGCAGCTTGCCCTCGATGTAGCCGCGCAGCTGAGCTCGGTAATCCCGCTCGAAGTTGCGCAGTTCGGTGATGCGGTTCTCGAGGATCGAGCGCTCCTTGTCGAGGCGCGCGATCTCTTCGCGACCCTTGGTCTCGGCCTCCGAGACGATGGTCGCCGCCTGCGCCTGAGCGTCGGCGATCAGCTTGTCGCGCTGCGCGATGCCCTCGGCGACGTGCTCGTCGTGCAGGCGCTGTGCCAGTTCGATGATGCCTGCGCTGGCAGCGGCGGGAGCGGTGCCGCTCTGAGCCGCCTCGGCAGCCGGAGCGGGCGCAGGCGCCTGCTCGATGACCGCGGGGGTCGAGGGTGCCTCGGCACCGGACTCGTAGGCGGCGAGCTTGGCCCTCAGCTCGTCGGCCTCTGCGATGGACTTGCGCCACTCCACGACGATCTCGTCGAGGAAGTCGTCCACCTCATCGGGGTCGAAACCCTCCTTGAAACGGACGTGCTGAAACTGCTTGGTGACGACGTCATCGGGGGTCAATGCCATGGTGATTCCTCTTTCGAGCGTCTGGTCGCGAGCCGATGTCGGGGGCCGCTCCGCCGATTTCCGGCGTTCGTACAGGCAAGCATAGCCGCGCGGGAATTACCCCGCGAGCGTCCGCGTCACCGCGAGCAGGACGAAGCACAGCAGCATCGTCAGGGTGAAACCGAAGTCGATGCCGATTCCGCCCACGCGCAGTGGCGGAATGAAACGACGGAAGAGTTTGATCGGAGGGTCCGTCACCGTATACACCAGCTCCGCAGCCACGAGGCCGGCGCCTTTGGGACGCCACTCACGGTTGAAGAAGGGTACCCAGTCGAGCACGAGCCGCACCAGCAGCACGAGCACATAGAGCAGGAGGACGCTGTTGAGGATCGTGGCGATCGCGCCAACGATATTCACAAGACGACTGTATCAGCGCCGCGACCTATTGCTGAGCGAACGGGACCGATTCCGGGTCCGCCTGCGCGACCGCGCCGTCACCGGACACGGCGACGTTCTCCGGGGAGAGCAGGAAGACCTTGCTCGTGACCCGCTCGATGCGGCCGTAGAGCCCCAGCGACAGGCCGCTCGCGAAGTCGATCAGACGCCGGGCGTCGGCGTCGCTCATCTGCGAGAGGTTGATGATGACCGGAATGCCCTCGCGGAAATTCTCGGCGATGACCTGCGCGTCCCGGTACTGCTTCGGGTGCACCGTGAGGATCTCGCTGATCGCCGCGGGAGCCACCTGGCGCACGACCGTCGGGCGATGCAGCGGCGTCACCGGCGCGGTCTTCTCGACTGCGGTGACGGACTTGCGGCCCGTCGGCTGTGGATCGGGCTCGTCATAGACTTCTTCCTCGTCAGCAAGGCCCAGGTACACCATTGTCTTCTTCAGGGGGTTCGACATCGCATCCTCCGTGTGTGCTCGTCTGTTCCGAGGTTAACCGTGCACGGGCCTCGGGCCCGTGATTGCCGACCCGATCCGCAGGTGTGTCGCGCCTGCGGCGATCGCATCGGCGTAATCCGCCGTCATTCCGGCCGAGATCCATGTGGCTTCGGGCATGATCGCCCGCACCCGATCCGCGTAGCCGGACAGGCGGGCGAACGCGCGCGCCGGCTCCTCGTCGAGCGGAGCCACGGCCATCACCCCGCGCAAGCGCAGGCTCCGGCATCCGCCCACGTGCTCGGCCAGGCGCTCCAGATCGGCTGGGGCGACTCCCCCACGCGCCGGGTCGTCCGTGAGGTTGACCTGCAGCAGCACCTCGAGCACCGCGGCGTCGCTGTCGGCGGCGGAATCCAGGGCGTTCGCGATCTTCGCACGGTCCACCGAATGCACCACGGATGCGGCAGCGCGGATCGCCTTGGCCTTGTTCGTCTGCGCCTGCCCGATGAAATGCCACCGCAGGTCGTCGAGATCGCCGGCGCTGTGCACCTTCTCGGTGAGCTCCTGCTGGCGGTTCTCGCCCACGTCACGCACGCCGAGCGCGTAAAGCTCCTCGACCACTGAGACGGGGTGGAATTTCGTCACCACGATGCGCGTGATCGAGCCGGGATCGCGGCCAGCCGCGCGGGCGGCGTCGGCGATCCCGGCATCGACGCGCGCGAGCCGTTCGGCAAGAGTCAAGGGTCCTCGGACTGTCGACGGCGGATCTGATGGAGTCCCGGAGGACTACTTCAGGAAATCGGGGATGTCCAGGTCGTCGTCGCCGAAGGCCGAGTCGTAGCTCGTGTCGGGGACGGCGGCGCCGACCGGAACGGGCTCACTCTCGCGCACCGGCTCCTTGGCCGCATCCACGGCGGGGGTCGCCGGGATGACCGGGGCTGCCGGCAGGACGCGCGAGGAGGTGACCGGGTCGAGCCGGAGGGTGGGCTCGCCGTTGTCGAAGCCGGCGGCGATCACGGTGACGCGGACCTCGTCGCCCAGCGTGTCGTCGATGACCGTTCCGAAGATGATGTTCGCCTCGGGGTGCGCGGCTTCCTTGACCAGCTGCGCGGCATCGTTGATCTCGAAGATGCCGAGGTTGGATCCGCCCTGGATGGAGAGCAAAACCCCGTGGGCGCCTTCGATGCTCGCCTCCAGCAGCGGGGATTCGACGGCGAGTTCGGCGGCCTTGATGGCCCGATCCGCGCCCCGCGCCGATCCGATTCCCATGAGCGCGGAGCCTGCGCCCTGCATGACCGACTTGACGTCGGCGAAGTCGAGGTTGATCAGTCCGGGTGTGGTGATCAAGTCGGTGATTCCCTGCACACCGGCCAGGAGCACCTGGTCGGCGGTCGCGAAGGCCTCGATCATCGAGATGCCGCGGTCGCTGATCTCCAGCAGCCGATCGTTCGGCACGACGATGAGGGTGTCGACCTCTTCTTTCAGCTTGGCGACACCGGTCTCGGCCTGGCTCTGGCGCCGACGTCCTTCGAACGAGAAGGGCTTGGTGACGAC
The DNA here is from genome assembly GCF_024623505.1 of Microbacterium sp. zg.B48. Lineage (NCBI taxonomy): Bacteria > Bacillati > Actinomycetota > Actinomycetes > Micrococcales > Microbacteriaceae > Microbacterium > Microbacterium sp. zg.B48. The sequence continues at coordinate 139,795 of NZ_JANJFE010000010.1, read as the reverse complement.
ACCGATCGTCAGCGCGCCGATGGACTTGGCGATCTTGGCCACGACCGGAGCCCCACCGGTGCCCGTGCCGCCGCCCTCGCCCGCGGTGACGAAGACCATGTCGGCGCCCCGCAGCGCCTCCTCGATCTCCTCCGCGTGGTCTTCGGCCGCACGCCGGCCCACCTCGGGGTCGGCACCGGCGCCGAGTCCCCTGGTCAGCTCGCGTCCGACGTCGAGCTTGACGTCCGCATCGCTCATCAGCAGCGCCTGCGCGTCCGTGTTTATCGCGATGAACTCGACGCCCCGCAGACCGAGATCGATCATGCGGTTGACCGCGTTCACGCCGCCGCCGCCGACGCCGACGACCTTGATCACCGCGAGGTAGTTCTGGTTCTGGCTCATGCCGGCCTCCGTCTGTCCTGCACCTGAATGGAAAACCCTCAACCTCAAGTAGAGGTATAAAGAATTGCCCGGTATGCAATTCCCTTGGTCTGAAAGTATGCGGCCGCCACCACACGACCGGGAGCGTCGCGGGCGTGTCGCGTTATCCCGTGCCCAAGCCGGTGAGAAAGGGGCTCAGCGCACCACGATCGCGCTGGGCGAAGAGATGTCGTAGACACTGACGTCGGCCGGCGGGCGGGCCGCCATCGTCGTCTCCAGGACCAGCGCCTTCAGCGCGGAGTCCTCGGCGCTGCCCCAGACCACCTGAGCGTTGGACGCGCCCAGAGTGAGCGTGACATCGTCCGGGGTGGTGGCCGAGACGGCGGTCACCTGCACCAGGATCGACTCCGGCAGCGACCGCATCACCTTGCCGAGCGCGGCGAACGCCGGGGAGTCGGTGCCGCCCTCCACGGTGACCAGTGGTCGTCCCGGGGCGGGGGTGGTCGAGGTCGACAGCGCCACGCCGGCGGCATCGACCAGCGTGTAGCCCGCTCGCGTCTGAATGAGACCGATCGGCGTGCGTTCGACGATGCGCACGATCAGTTCGTGCGGCGGTCGGGCCTCCAGCGTGTACGACTCCACGAGCGGGAACCCGACGAGGGCGGCCTTGACCTCGCTCTCGTCCACCAGCGGCAGCGGCGTGCCGATCTGCTCGGACAGCGCGGCCTCGACCGCCGGCGCGTCCAGCTGCTGCGCTCCCACGACGCGGATCTGCTCGACGGCGAACAGCGGGCTGTACGCGGCACCCAGAGTCGCCAGGACCAGCAGGACCACTGCTGCCGCGCCGCCGAGCCACAGCGCTCGCTTGCGCCGCTGCCGACCGGTGAATCGGCGCACCTCCGCGCGAAGCGCCTTCCTGCGCGCGCGAGCAGCCGACCAGACGTCTCTGATCCGCACCGGTGCGCCGTCTTCGCCGGTCGTCGGTTCGGCGTCCGCGATGACGGTGGTCGGGATCGCAGCAGGGCGCTGCATCGATGGCGGCGCCGCCAACGGGATGATCGGCGCGATGGCCGGCTCTGCGTGGGCCGGCTCTGCGTGGGCCGGCTCTGCGTGGGACGGCTCCTCCGGCGGTGCCGCATCAGCGGGGCTCGCAGACGGCGCCGACGGTTCCTCGGCGTCCCGGCGCGCCGCCGTGCGGCGGACGATCTCGGTCGATCCATCCGCCGGGGGCGGGAGCGGCGTCGGCCGGCGCACGTCTGCTACTCCGCCGGACCGGCGGCTGCGACGGCCGGAGTCTGCGAGAGCGCGTCCAGCACCTGCGGGATGATCTGATAGACGTTTCCGCAGCCCAGCGTGATGACGTAGTCGCCGGCTCGCGCCACGGTGGCCGTGTACTGGGCCGCCTGCTGCCAGTCGGCGACGTAGTGCACGTTGTCGGGGTCGGCGAACGCCGCCGACACCAGTTCGCCGGTCACTCCGGGGATCGGATCCTCCCGTGCACCGAACACGTCCAGCATCACGGTGTGGTCGGCGTACTGCTCCAGCACCTCGGCGAACTCGCGGTACATCTGCTGCGTGCGCGAGTACGTGTGCGGCTGCTGGATGGCGATGAGCCGCCCGTCCCCGACGACCGATCGCGCGGCGACGAGCGCCGCAGCCACCTCGGTCGGGTGATGCGCGTAGTCGTCGAAGACGCTGACGCCGCGGGCGACGCCGTGCAGTTCGAAACGGCGCACTGTTCCTTCGAATCCCTCGACGGCACGGACGGCGGCCGTGAGGTCGTGCCCGAGCGTCAGCAGCACGGCCACCGCGCCTGCCGCGTTGATGGCGTTGTGCGCGCCCGGGATCGCCAGACGGGCCCGGGCGGATGCCGGACCGTGACTGATCGTGAAGGACACCGGCCCGTCGGTGCGCAGGTCGGTGACGCGGACGTCGGCGGTGCGCGACGTGCCGAAGGTGAGGAGGTTCGGGTGGGTGAGGCGCCCGGTCACGTCACGTGCTCCGGGGTCGTCCGCGGAGATCACCACCGCTTCGCCCGCGCGGTTCGCGAAGTTCGCGAACGCATCGACGAACGCATCATCCGAGCCGTAGTGGTCGAGGTGGTCGGGGTCCACGTTGGTGATCAGCGCGATCGAGGTGTCGTAGAGCAGGAAGGTGCCGTCGGATTCGTCCGCCTCGATGACGAAGAGGTCATCCGATCCGGTGGCGCTGGAAGCGCCGAGCTGGGCGATGACGCCGCCGTTGACGAACGTCGGCTGCTCCCCCAGCGCCTGCAGGGCCGTGACGAGCATTCCGGTGGAGGTGGTCTTGCCGTGGGCGCCCGCGACCGAGACGAGCCGGCGTCCGCCGATCAGCCAGTGCAGCGCCTGCGAGCGGTGGATGACCGGCATCCCGCGCTCCTTCGCCGTGACGAACTCCGGGTTCTCCGGCCAGATGGCACCGGTGTGGATGACGGTGTCGGCGTCGCCGAGATTGGCCGCATCGTGCCCCACGTGCACGGTGGCGCCGAGCTCGGCGAGGTCGCGCAGCGCCTGGCTGCCGGCGCGGTCCGAGCCGGACACGCGGATGCCGCGCTCGAGGAACATGCGGGCGAGCCCCGACATGCCCGACCCGCCGATGCCGATGAAATGAGCGGCTTCGATGCGCTCGGGAAGGGGAAGGCTGAGGTCGGGTCTGATCATGACTCGTTCATCCTAAGTTGGCTGCCTGAGGGGTTGCCTCCGGCGCGCTGGGCTCTCCGGTCCCCGCCGCGGCAGTCACTCGCGCCGGCCGGATCGCGGACTACGGACGCCGTCCGAGCGCTTCGTCGATCAGGGCCACGACGTTCTCGGCGCCGGTCCGGCTGCCGACGGATGCCGCGGCATCCGTCATCGCCGCCCGCCGCGCCGGATCGTTCAGGAGGGGAATCACCTGCGCCCGGATCCGGTCCGCGGTGAAGTCTGCGTCCGGGATCAGGACAGCCGCTCCGGCGCGCACCGCGGATGCGGCGTTCAGCGCCTGCTCCCCGTTGCCGACCGCGTAGGGCACGTAGGCGGCCGGGATTCCGAGTGCACTGATCTCGCTCACGGTCGCGGCGCCCGCGCGGGCGACGATCAGATCGCACACGGCGAACGCGAGGTCCATCCGATCGACATACCGCCGGACCGCGTAGCCGGCGGCGCCGGGATCGGGCAGGTCCGAACGCTCCCCCGTCACGTGGAGCAGTTGCCAGCCGGCATCCAGCACATCGCGCCAGGCGCCGGCGAACGCCTCGTTGAGGCGCTGGGCGCCGAGGGACCCCCCGAACGCGAGGAGGGTCGGTCGGGCAGGATCCAGACCGAAGTGCGCTGCCGCTTGCGGGCGCAGCGCGGCACGGTCAAGCTCCACGATCTCGCGCCGCAGCGGCATCCCGACCACCCGGCCGCCTTTCAGCCGGGTGCCGGCGAAGGCGACTCCCACCGCGGCGGCGCGCCGAGCGCCGAGGAGGTTGGCCATGCCCGGCTTCGCGTTCGCCTCGTGGACGACGACCGGCACGCGCGCATTGCGCGCTGCCACGTATGCGGGTGCGGACGCGTAGCCCCCGAAGCCCACGACCACATCGACGCCGTGTTCGCGGATGTGCGAGCGCACCTGCGCGATGGCCTGCCGGAAGCGCAGCGGGAAGGTGGCTGCGGCTCGGTCGGGGCGGCGCGGAAAGGGCACCTTGTCCACCAGCAGCAGCTCGTAGCCGCGCTCGGGAACCAGGCGAGCCTCCAGCCCCTCACGGGTGCCCAGGACGAGGATGCGGTCCTCGGCGTTGCGTGCCCGCAGGGTGTCGGCCACGGCCAGCAGCGGGTTGACGTGCCCGGCGGTGCCGCCACCGGCAAGAAGGTACGTCGTCACCGGGCAAGTTTACCGACCGGTACGCCTCCGCAGCCCCGTCACCTCGTGGGCGCGGAACCTGCGGCGCGCCGGCGTCGGGCGGCGGCGCGCTGAATGGCGGCCTGACGTCGCGCCTCCGCGGCCGGCAGCGTGCGCGCGAACGACAGCAGCACCCCCGCGGCCAGCAGCACCGATACGAGTGACGTGCCACCCTGCGACATGAACGGCAGCGGCACGCCCAGCACCGGGAACAGGCGCAGCACGACGCCGATGTTGATCAGGGCCTGGCCGACGATCCACACCGTGATCGCACCGGACACGATCCGCACGAACGGGTCGTCCGTCTTGCGGATGACGTGGAAGGCACCGACGGCGAACAGCGCGAACAGGCTCAGCACGACCGCGCAGCCGATGAGTCCGAGCTCTTCGCCGACGATCGCGAAGACGTAGTCGTTGGCCGCGGCGGGCAGCCAGTACTTCGCCTTGGAGTTGCCCAGGCCCAGGCCGAAGACCCCGCCACCGGCGAGCCCCCAGATGCCGTGCAGCGGCTGGTAGCAGCTGTTGAAGTAGTCCGCCAGGCAGTTGGTGTCCAGGAAGCTCATGATCCGTCGCATGCGGTCGGGACTGGTGACGGCGAGGGCGGCGACGGCCGCGACGGAGGCGATCAGCGGCAGGATGAAGATCCGCAGCTTGACGCCGGAGAAGAACAGGGCGCCGAGCAGGATGAGCACGAGGATCATCGCCGTGCCCAGGTCGCTTCCGGCCAGGACGGTCGCGATCACGAGCGCCCCGACCGGTACGACCGGGATGAAGACGTGCCGCCACAGCCCGAGCAGGGTCTGTTTGCGGAACAGCACGTAGCCCATCCACAGCGCCAGGCCCAGTTTGAGGAACTCGGCAGGCTGGAACTGGAACCCGCCGATCAGGATCCAGTTGCGGTTTCCGTTCGCCTCGACGCCGAGACCGGGAACGAAGACCAGCAGCTGGAACAGCACCGAGCCGATCAGCGCCGGCCACGCGATGCGCTTCCAGAAGGCGATCGGCAGGCGGCTCGCGACGAACATCAGCGGGATGCCGATGACCGCGAAGACCACCTGCTTGATGACCTCCTCGTAGGGCGGGTCGCCGGCGGCCGTCGCGGTGGCCGAGGTGGCCGACAGCACCATCACCAGGCCGAATCCGGTCAGCAGCAGTGCGGTGGACGCCAGGAGCAGGAACTCACTCGGCACCGGTGCGAACACGCGACCGAGGGACACCCGAGCGGCGAGGCCGCGGCGCGCCTGCGGATCAGGCTCGGTCGGCGGAAGGGGGGTCGGTCTGGGAGTCGTGGTGGTCACCGTTCTCCCTTCCGATCAGCTCTCTGACCGCAGCGGCGAACCGCCGGCCGCGGTCGGCGTAGGAGGTGAACTGGTCGAAGGATGCTGCGGCGGGGGCGAGCAGTACGACGTCCCCGGCACGTGCGATCCCGGCTGCCAGTTCGACAACCCGCGCCATGATCTGTTCAGTCTCATCGGCGTCCACCTCGAACAGCGGCACCGCGGGCGCGTGTCGCGAGAACGCCGCGACCACCGCCGTCCGGTCGGCACCGATCACGATCGCCGCCTTCGCGCCGGCGCCCCGTCCGGCGACGAGCTCGGAGATGTCCACGCCTTTGAGCATTCCCCCGACGACCCAGACCGACCCCGGGTAGGCGGCCAGGGAGGATGCCGCAGCGTGCGGATTCGTCGCCTTGGAGTCATCGACCCAGGTCACCCCGTCCGCCGTCTCGACGATCTGGATGCGGTGCGGGTCGAGGCGGAATTCCTGCAGTGCGCCGCGGATCGCAGCGGGCGGGACATCCAGCGACCGGGCCAGCGCGCCGGCGGCCAGGACGTTGGCGACGATGTGCGGGGCGGCCAGTCCGTGCGCATCGAGTTCGGCGACAGTGGTCAGCTCCAGCGCGCTGGTGCGCCGGTCTTCCAGGAACGCCCGGTCCACGAGGATCCCGTCGACCACACCGAGATCGCTCGGCCCGGGCACGCCCAGATCGAACCCGATGGCGCGCGCACCCTCGACCACCTCGGCGTCCTCGACCATGCGGCGCGTCTCGGCATCCGCCTTGTTGTACACGCACGCCACGCGCGTGTGGTCGTAGACGTGCGCCTTGGCGTCGCGGTACGCCTGGGCGGAGCCGTGCCATTCGAGGTGGTCGTCGGCCAGGTTCAGGCAGACGCTGGCGTAGGGCGAGACGGGAGCGGGACCGGTCTGCAGCCCGAGGTACCAGAGCTGGTGGCTGGAGAGCTCCACGACCAGCACGTCGAAGCCGGCCGGGTCGCGCACCGCGTCGAGCACGGGCGTTCCGATGTTGCCCACCGGGGCCGCCCGCAACCCGCCCTCGAGCAACATGGTCGCGGCCAGCCGTGTCGTGGTCGTCTTCCCGTTCGTCCCGGTGATCAGGACCCACTCGGCCGGGCTGCCGTCCGGCCGCGGGACCTTGTCGCGCACGCGCCAGGCCAGCTCGATGTCGCCCCACACTGCGATGCCGGACGCGCGCGCCCATTCGATGACGGGGTGACGCGGCGCGAACCCCGGTGAGGCGACGATCACCTCGGGAGCGAACGCGACGAGCTGGTCGGGGACGCTCGCGAGCGGACCGAACCAGGACCGGACGCCGATGACCGGCAGCAGCCGCTCGTACTCCGGGTCGGCGGACTCGGAGACGACGAGCACGTCGGCTCCGAGCTCGGCGAGGGTGTCCGCGGCCGAGAACCCGGTGACCGACAGGCCGAGCACCGCGACGCGCAGGCCTGCCCAGTCGGCGCGCCAGCTGTTCAGGGAATCAAGTCGAGGCGTGGTCATGCGCGTGAGAGCCATTCGACGTAGAACAGTCCGACCGCTGAGATCGCCAGCATCCCGGAGATGATCCACATGCGGACCACGATCGTGATCTCGGGCCACCCGCGCATCTCGAGGTGGTGGTGGAACGGACTCATCAGGAACAGGCGTTTGCCGCGGGTGAGTTTGAAGTACAGCCGCTGGGCGATGACCGAGCCCGAGGCCAGCGCGTATGCCCCGGCGACCAGGACCAGCAGGATCTCGGTGCGGGTGAGGATGGCCATCGCCGCGATGACTCCGCCGATACCCATGGACCCGACGTCTCCCATGAAGATGCTGGCCTTGGGTGCGTTCCACCAGAGGAACCCGATCAGCGAGCCGGCGAAGGCGGCCGAGACGATCGCGAGGTCCAGCGGATCTCGGGTCGGATAGCAGGCGCTGAGGAATTCCGGGCCGCCGGTGCACACCTGCTGGAACTGCCAGAAGGCGATGAGGCTGTACGCGCCGACCATGAAGATGCCGGCGCCGGCGGCGAGTCCGTCCAGCCCGTCCGCCACGTTGGCGCTGTTGGATGCCGCCACGCCGATGAGGGAGATCCACGCCAGGTAGAGCAGCCATCCCAGGATCGGGCCGAGTGCCATGAAGGACAGCACCTGCACGTCGCGGAACACCGACACGTAGGCCGCGGCCGGCGTCTGCCCGACCTTGTTGGGGAAGTTCAGCGCGATGATCGCGAACGGCACGAGCACGATCACCTGTCCGACGATCTTGCGCCAGCCGCTCAGCCCGAGGCTGCGCTGGCGGTGCACCTTCATGTAGTCGTCGATGAAGCCGACCGCGCCGAGTCCGACCATGAGCCACAGCACCAGGAGCCCGGACACGGTGGGGGGGTTGTTGCCCGTCCACGTGCCCACGAAATAGCCGACGATGGTGCCGACGATGAAGATGGTGCCGCCCATGGTGGGCGTGCCGCGCTTTTCACCGTGGCTGGGATTGTGGATGTTCTCGGGGGTGCGGATCACCTGACCCCAGCCCCATTTGCGGAACAGCCGGATGAAGACCGGCGTCAGGAAGAGACTGAATGCCAGGGAGATCGCCGCCGCCGTCAGAAGTGATCTCACGAGAACGATTCTCCCAGACGATCGCCGAGGAACCGCAGGCCCGCCGCGTTCGACGACTTCACCAGCACCCGGTCCCCGTCCCGCAACTCCCCGAGGAGATACTCGTACGCCTCGTCCGCGGTGGCGAAGAAGACGGCCTCGGCGTCCCACGAGCCCTGCGCGATCGCCTCGAGGTACATCCGGCGCGCGTCGGTTCCGACCACGACGATCCGCTGGATGCCGAGACGCACCGCCAGCAGTCCGACGCGATCGTGTTCCTCGTCGGCGTATTCGCCCAGCTCGCTCATCGCGCCCAGCACCGCGACGGTGCGCTCGCCCGGACCGGTGATCTGCGCGAGGGTGCGCAGCGCCGCAGACATGGAATCGGGACTGGCGTTGTAGGCGTCGTTGATGATGCGCACACGCTCGGACCCGAGCGGCTGCATGCGCCATCGCTCGGCCAGCTGCACCGTCTCCAGACGCGTGATGCACTCCGCGAGCGGCACGCCCAGCGCGGTGGCCGTCGCGATGGCGGCGAGGGCGTTCATGATGTGGTGCTCACCGAGGACACGCAGGTGCAGCGGGGCGGACACGCCGTCCGCGGTGACGACACAGCGGGTGCCGTCGCCCCCGACGACGACATCGTCCGCCCGGACGTCCGCACCGGGACCCCGACCGAACCAGCGGACGCCGGCGGACTGCTCCGCGGCGATCGGCGCCATCGCGGCCACCCGCGGGTCATCGGCGTTGAGCACCGTCAAACCGCCGGGACGAATCGCCCGAACCAGCTCGGACTTGGCCGCGAACGTCGCTTCCATGCCGCCGAATCCACCGGCGTGCGCCATCCCCACCATGAGCACGACGGCGACGTCGGGCTCGACGAGCCCGGCCAGCCGCGCGATCTCCCCCGGGCCACTGGCGCCGAACTCGCTGACGAGGAACCGGGTGGAGGGGGTGACGCGGAGCATCGTCAGCGGCGCGCCCACCTCGTTGTTGAAAGAGGCCCGGGGTGCGACGGTCTCGCCCTCGTCCTCGAGGATGCGAGCGAGCAGGTTCTTCGTCGTGGTCTTGCCGTTGGAGCCGGTGATCCCCACGATGCGCAGGTCGCCGGTCTTCCGGACCTCTGCGACGACGTGGCGGGCCAGGTCGGCGAGGGCCGCGATGGCGTCGGCGACCACCACCTGGGTGACGGATGCCGCCACCACACGCTCCACGATCGCCACGGCGGCGCCGCGTTCGACGGCGGCGTCGACGAACACGTGTCCGTCGGTGACCTCACCGGGCTTGGCGACGAAGATGCCGCCCGGTCGGATCAGTCGCGAGTCGGTGTCGACGTCCCCGGACACGACCGCCTCCGGTGCGACGCCGGGGGCGAGTTCGAGCCGTCCGTTCAGGACGTGGGCAAGCTGAGCAAGAGTGAGCGCGATCATCGATTCTCCGGCCGGAAGGGATGCTGCTCGTGCGCCGGCAACGTCAGCCGAACTTCGGAAGCAGCATCGGCGCCGTCGTTGCGGGCATCACCCGGTAGGTCTTCAGGACCTGGGTCATGGCCTTCTGGAACGCGGGCGCATTGGCCGCAGACGATGTTACCTTGGTCGGCTCGTCCAGGGTGACGACGACGATGTACTTGGGGTCCTCCGCGGGCGCGAACCCGATCATGGTGGTGAAGTACGCCCCCGCCTTGTAGCCGCCGTTGCCGTCGGATTTCTCACCCGTGCCGGTCTTGACGGCCAGGCGGTAGCCGGGCACCTCGATCTGCTCCGCGTAGTTGGCCTGGATCGCGACGTTCTCGAGGATCTCGCGCGTCTGCGCCGCGGCCTGTTCGCTGACCACCCGCGTCGGCTCGGGCAGGGTCGGCTCCACCACCGTGCCGTCGGGCTTCAGGCACGACTCCACGAGCGAGAGCGGCATCCGGACCCCATCGTTGGCGATCGCGTCGTACGCGCCGACCAGCTCGGGCACGGTCGTGGTCAGCCCCTGCCCGAACGAGGTGTTGTACGTCGTCTGGTTGTCCCATTCGCTCGCGGGGCGCAGCCATCCGCTCTGCTCCCCCTCGAATCGCACCGCGCTGCCTGCGCCGATGCCGAATCTCTTCAGGTAGTCGAAGCGCGTGGCGGAGTCGACCCGCTCGCTGAACTTCGAGATGCCGGCGTTCGAGGAATCGATCAGCACACCCGCGAGGGTGTACTCGTACGCCTCGTGATTGAACGCATCGCTGACTCGCGCGCCGTTGGCGAAGGTCTCTCGGCTCGAGGCGACGACCGTCGAGGTCGGGGTCTGGCCACCCGCGTCGAGGACCGTCGCGGCGGTCAGTGCCTTGAACGTCGATCCGGGCTCGAAGAAGTTGCGGAACAGACGGCTTCCGCGGTCGGCGTCCCCGGACGCATCGACGTTGTTGGGGTCGACGGTGGGGTACTCCGCGACCGCCCGGATCTTGCCGGTCTCGGCTTCGACGACCATGATCGAGCCACTCTGGGCGACCATGTCCTGCACCTGTTCGGCGATCAGCTGCTGCAGATACCACTGCAGATCGCGGTTGATGGTCAGCTGCAGCGTCCCGCCGTTGATCGCCGGCTGCTGTCGTTCCGTGCCGGGGATGACGACGCCGTCCTTGCCCTTCTGGAACGCCAGCGCGCCGTTGGTGGCCAGCAGGCAGTCGTTCTGACTCTTCTCGATGCCGGCGAGCGGCGCGGCGTCGATGCCCATGAATCCGACGAGGTTGCCCCCGACCGCGCCGTCCGGGTAGGTGCGCGCCGGGTGCGCGTCGAAGGTGAGGAAGGGGGCGCCGATGTCCACCAGCGCGCGGTACTGCTCGGTGGTCAGTCCGCGCCGAAGGTACGCGAACTGAGAGTTCGGATCGTCGGCGCGTGCATCGGCGACGATCTTCTGCACCTCCTCGGCCGTCTGCCCGGTGATCGCGGCGATCTCGCCGGCGACCTGACTCCACGGCACTTCGACCCGCTCGCCATCGTCGTTGCGGCGGGTGAGCGGTCCGACGTTCTTCGGATCCAGCACGCCGTCGTACAGCAGGATGCTGCCGGCGAGGGTCTGCCCGGTCTCATCCACGATCTCGCCCCTGGTGCCGTACAGGGTCCGGGAGGCACCCAACGCGACTTTCATCGAGTCGGTGATGTGCGAATCGGCGTTGACCACCTGGATGTCCACCAGCCGGACGATGAAGCCGGAGAGGACTGCCAGCACGACCGCCAGCGCGATCACCGTGCGACGCCGAGGGCTTCGGGTGCTTCTCGTGGTCATGAGATCAGTGTGTGCTCGGGGTGGGCAGTCCGTCGGTCAGTGGCGGCGGAGTGTTCGAGACTCCGTCGTCGGTGACCACGACCTCCGGCGCCACGGGCGCACCCTCGATGGTGGCGTCCGGGGCCGTCACGAGCGGCGTGTCCGTGATGAGCGCGTTGGGGACCGCTGCGCGGCCGATGGCGTCCACCGAGGAGGTGCCGAGTGAAACCTGCCCGGCACCCAGAAGTGCGCCATCGCTCAGCCGGAGATAGCTCGGCGACTCGTTGATGACCATCCCGAGAGCGGACGCGTTGGCCGCGAGATACTGCGGCGAGCCGAGCCCGGCGACCTCGTCGTAGAGGATCTGCTTCTTCCAGGTCAGCTCGCGGGACTCCTGCGTCAGAGCGGACAGCTCGTAGGAGCTCTGCATGGTGAGGATCGACAGGCCCATCTGGGCGGCGCCGATGGTCAGCGCCCCGACCAGCGCGACGACGCCGTAGATCAGCTTCGGGCGGCGCCGGCGCGAGGGCTCTTCGACGACCCGCAACCGGCGGTTCGGGACCTCGATCGGTGTGGGGGCGGCGACCGCGGCCTGCTGGAGGGCGTTCACGCGGCATCCCTCACTCGCTCGGCAGCACGCAGCCGCACGGGCGTTGCCCGCGGGTTGCGCTCGCGCTCCGCCTCGGAGGCGAGCTCAGCGCCTCTGACCAGAAGCCGGAAGCGCGGTGCGTGCTCGGGCAGCTCGACGGGCAGCCCGGCAGGCGAGGTCGAGGCCGCCGCCGCCGTGAGGGCGCGCTTGACCAGACGGTCCTCGAGCGACTGGTAGGACAGCACGACGATGCGGCCACCGACCGGCAGGGTGTCCAGGGCGGCGGGAATGGCGCGCTCCAGGACGGCGAGTTCGCCGTTGACCTCGATGCGCAGAGCCTGGAACACGCGCTTGGCCGGGTGACCGGTGCGCTGTGCCGCGTAGGGGGTGGCGGCGATCAGAATCTCCACCAGCTGCCCGGACCGTTCGATCGGGGCGGTCTCCCGCGCCCGGATGATGGCGCGGGCGTACCGGCCGGAGAGCTTCTCTTCGCCGTATCTCTCGAAGATGCGGCGCAGCTCGCCTTCGCTGTAGGTGGCCAGGACGTAGGACGCCATCGGACCGGTGGTCTGATCCATCCGCATGTCCAGGGGTGCGTCCTTCGAGTATGCGAAGCCGCGATCGGCCTCGTCCAACTGCAGGGACGAGACGCCCAGGTCGAACAGGATGCCGTCCGCCGCGTCGAATCCGGCGGATTCGACGGCCGCCGCGATGCCGTCGTAGACGGTGTGCACCAGGGTGATCCGGTCGGCGAAGCGCGCGAGACGCTCCCCCGCGATGCGCAGGGCATCCTGGTCGCGGTCCAGCCCGATCAGATGGATGCCGGGGAACCGCTCCAGGAACGCCTCTGAGTGTCCGCCCATGCCGAGTGTGGCGTCGACGAACACCGCGCCGTCCCGCTGCAGGGCGGGGGCGAGCAGCTCGACGCATCGGTCGAGCATCACCGGGGTGTGGATATCGCGCAGGTCCATGGTCTTCGAGGCCCTGTTCCCCAGATCCTGATCCCCATCCGCTCTGACCTGACACCGGGGAAGTGTGTCAGGGCGTGAGCGGCTGGGAGTCAGGGTCGGGGGCTCAGAACAGGCCCGGGATCACCTCCTGCTCGAGTTCGGCGTAGCTGGATTCGTTGCCTTCGGCGTACGCGTTCCAGGAGTCGGCGTTCCAGATCTCCGCGTGCGCGCCCACGCCGGTGACGACGAGGTCCTTCTCGAGCCCGGCGTAGGCGCGCAGCGAAGGGGGGATCGTGATGCGGTTCTGCCCGTCGGGCTTCTCGGCGCTCGCACCGGAGAGGAACATGCGCAGGAAGTCGCGGGCCTGCTTGTTCGACAGCGGGGTCTCCCGGATGCGCTCGTGGATCCGCTCGAATTCGTCAGAGCTGAAGACGTAGAGGCACCGTTCCTGGCCACGGGTGATGACGATGCCGTCGCCCAGGTCGTCGCGGAATTTGGCCGGAAGGATGACGCGGCCCTTGTCGTCGAGCTTGGGAGTGTGCGTGCCCAAAAGCATCGGTACACCACCCCCTTCGTCCGGCCCCCGCGAGGTTGGTCACCACTTTACTCCACTTCCCTCCACTTTGTCACTCAATCGGCGGCCCGGCAGCCCTTCCCCTCCCCCGCGCGGGATCGGCGCTCGTCTGAGGGACAAAGCAAAAGCACCGACCCACGGGTCGGTGCTTGGCGTTTCGTCATCGAGTGACGGCTCAGGGCCCCCCTTGGCGGCGATCCCACCGATCGTTCATGCGATCCATGAACGAGGAGTTGGCCCGCGGCTTGGACGTCGGCCGCGCCGTCGCATCCATCGGAGCGCGCGCGAGACCGCGAGTCGGAGTGACGGCCAGGACAACGCCGGCCAGCATCACCACGAAACCGATGACACCGACGACGATCAGCTGCGTCGAGACCCCCACCACGAGTGCCCCAAGACCGACGAGAACGAGAATCGTCCCGTACACGATGTTGCGGTAACTCAAGGTGCGGCCGTCGCGAGGCGCGCTGACCACATCGGCGTCATTACGCATGAGATGGCGTTCCATCTCGTCGAGCAGACGCTGCTCCTGTTCGGAGAGTGGCATGCATCCCCCTCTAGTTGCTCGGTCGCGTCGATTCTACGCGACCCCTCGATCACTAGGCTAGGCCCGTGTCACCCTCCCCGGATGCCGTTGAAGCGGTTTCCCAGCGTCTGAACATCTTCCATTCGGCCCAGGCCAGAAGTGCCGTCGAACTCGGCCCGGAAGCCGAGCTCGTCGTGCGCGCCGGAGCCACCGCGGTCGACGGCGGCAAGCGTCTGCGCGGACGGTTCTGCATCGCCGGGTGGAGGGCAGTGGAGGAAGCCTCTCACGCCCCCTGCGCACCGCCCTCTGAGGTGGTCGCGGCCGCCGCCGCGCTGGAGGTGTTCCATGCCGCCGCGCTGGTGCACGACGACGTCATCGACAACTCCGACACGCGGCGAGGCCGCCCCGCCGCGCATCGTGCGCTCGAGGCTTCGCACCGCGCACAGGGATGGGTGGGGGATGCCGCCGCCTTCGGTCGCTCCGGCGCCATCCTGCTCGGGGACCTCCTGGTCGCCTGGAGCGATGATCTCTTCGAGGAAGGGCTGCTCGACGCAGCGCCCGATCGCGCGAACGCCGCCCGACGCGAGTACGCGAAGATGCGCCGAGAGGTGACCATCGGCCAGTTCCTGGACATCGCCGAGGAGTCCGCGTACGCGACCGAGCCGGATGAGCGTCATGCGCAGCGGGCGCTGCGGGTCGCCTCCCTCAAGTCGGCCCGCTACAGCATCCAGCAGCCGCTGCTGATCGGTGCGGCGCTGGCGGGTGCCGATGAAGCGCAGCAAGCGGCACTCGCCGCGTTCGGGCATCCGGTGGGGATGGCCTTCCAGCTGCGCGATGACGTGCTGGGTGTCTTCGGCGATCAGGCGGCCACGGGCAAGCCGTCCGGCGACGACCTGCGAGAGGGCAAGCGGACCGTGCTGGTCGCGTTCGCCCGCGAGCGCCTCGCTCCCCCTGCGCGGCGCATCATGGACGAGCTCATCGGGGATCCGGACCTGGATGCCGCACAGATCGCGTCCCTGCAGCGCACGATTCTGGAGACCGGCGCGCTCGATCGGGTCGAGGATCTCATCGCCGACTATTCGCGGCAGGCGGAGCGGGCACTGTCCGGGGCGCGGCTCGGCAATGCCGCGGTCGGTGAGCTGAGGGACCTGGCGCGCGCCGCGACGGTGCGCACGACGTGACGGCGCAGCCCTCGCTCAGCCGAGCGACTGGGCGACGCGACGTACTTCGCTCTTGCGCCCTGCGCGCAGCGCTTCGATCGGGGGGATGCCGATCGACTCCTCCGAGGTGAGGAGCCAGTCGATGGCCTCGTCGTCGGTGAAGCCCGCGTCGTGCAGCACGAAGAGCGTGCCGCGGAGCGAGCCGATCGGTTCGCCGTCCTGAATGAACACGGCAGGCACCTGAAGCGGTCCGTGGCGACGGGAGCCGACCAGGTGCAGCTCATCCAGCAGCCTGCGCACCCGGCCCAGGGGTTCCCCGAGCACCTCGGTCAGGTCGGCGAGGGTCAGCCAGTCGGTTTCGATCTTGGGCGTGGCGTCTGCTGTCACTCAGCAACTATCTCATCCCGCCCGCGGTCCTCGGCAAGCCCTGCCCGAGTCGAGGTCCGAATCACTTCAGTCACGTCAGTCACGCGTGCACCTTCTATAACTCCGGTTGACACCAATTCACTTCCGTGACACGGTTTTTGGAATCCACAGAGGGGGGTTCGCTTGCGACCCGACCACCGCTCAGCCCGAGCCCATGCCCTACGCACGGCGTCAACCGGCGTGCCGGCCGCTGTCGCGGGCTCCCTCGCGCTTCTTCTCGGAGCGACGCCGGCGCACGCCGGTGAGCCGGTCCGCGGCGAGGCGCCGTCACATCGCATGCTCGGCGCACTCGACCGCTCGGCGGCGGTCGCGCCCGCCTCGGCGCGTGTGCAAGCCGCGCCCGCGCCGGCGACGTGCATCGTGCAGCCCGGCGACACCGTGACGGCGATCGCCACCCGTCACGGACTCCGCACCGTCGACGTCCTGGCTCTGAACGGCTTGGACTGGTCCTCGGTGATCCACCCGGGACAGGTGCTCGCACTGGGGGCGGCTCCGGTCGCGGCGGCGCCGAACCCGGCCGACCCCGGCGGGCCGGCGCCGTCTTCGGGGTCCTACGTGGTGGCCGGCGGCGACACGATCAGCTCCATCGCAGACCGGCATGGCGTCTCGGTCCAAGACGTGTTCGCCGCCAACGGCCTCGGCTGGGCGTCGATCATCTACCCCGGCCAGACGCTTGCCATCCCCGGCGCCGCGCCGGCCGCTCCGGTCGAGGTCGCCGTACCGGTCGCGCCCGCACCGACGCCGGTCGCACCCTCCGCGGCCTCCCATGTCGTCGTCGCCGGCGACACCGTCAGTGCGATCGCGGCGCGTCACGGCGTGAGCGTTGCGTCGGTGTTGGCGGCCAACGGCCTCACTCCGGCATCGATCATCTACCCGGGTCAGACGATCGCGATCCCGGTCGCGATCTCCCCGGAGCTGGTTGCGGACGTCACGCCGATCGCATCCCCGGCGAGCGGACTGGATGCCGAGCAGGCTGCCAACGCGCAGATCATCATCAGCGTCGGACGGGAGCTGGGTGTTCCCGACCGCGGCATCGCCATCGCCCTCGGCACCGCGATGCAGGAGTCGTGGCTGCGCAACCTGGACTGGGGCGACCGCGACTCGCTCGGCCTGTTCCAGCAGCGTCCGAGCACGGGATGGGGCACGCCCGACGAGGTGCGCGACCCGGTCCGTGCCGCGCGAGCGTTCTACGGCGGCCCTTCGGACCCGAACGGATTCGTCACCCGCGGCCTGCTGGACATCGACGGCTGGCAGAGCCTGTCGTTCGCGGACGCCGCGCAGGCGGTGCAGATCTCGGCGTACCCGGATCGTTACGCGCAGTGGGAGCAGCCCGCGTCGGTGTGGCTCGCCGTCCACGGCTGATGCTCCGCGCATGCGCCTCGGCGCGCCTTCGCGCCGGCAGCCCGGGGTGAGGCGCTCCGCGGCCTGGCAGGCACGCGTCCGTAGACTCAGATCGTGAGCACGAGTCAGCAGGCAGACCCGCTGATCGGACGTCTGGTCGACGGCCGATACCGGGTGCGCGCGCGCATCGCGCGCGGCGGCATGGCGACCGTGTACGTGGCGACCGACCTGCGCCTGGAGCGGCGCATAGCGCTCAAGGTCATGCACGGGCACCTCAGCGATGACACGGTGTTCCAGAGCCGGTTCATCCAGGAAGCCCGCGCGGCCGCACGGCTTGCCGACCCGCACGTGGTCAACGTGTTCGATCAGGGCCAGGACGGCGACATGGCGTATCTGGTCATGGAGTATCTGCCGGGCATCACGCTGCGCGAGCTGATGCGCGAGCAGCGTCGGCTGACCGTGCCGCAGACCGTCACCATCATGGATGCCATCCTGTCCGGCCTCGCGGCGGCACACCGAGCCGGCATCGTGCATCGGGACGTCAAGCCGGAGAACGTGCTGCTGGCCGAGGACGGGCGCATCAAGATCGGCGACTTCGGACTCGCGCGCGCCACCACCGCGAACACCGCCACCGGCGCTCAGCTGCTCGGCACGATCGCCTACCTCGCGCCCGAGCTGGTCACGCGCGGAATGGCGGACGCGCGCAGCGACATCTACTCCCTCGGCATCATGCTCTACGAGATGCTCGTCGGCGAGCAGCCCTACAAGGGCGAGCAGCCGATGCAGATCGCCTTCCAGCACGCGACCGACTCGGTGCCCCGTCCCAGCGTGAAGAACCCCGGCGTTCCGGAACAGCTCGATGAGCTCGTCCTGTGGGCGACCGAGAAGTCGCCGGATGACCGGCCCAACGACGCGAAAGAGATGCTGGACCGACTGCGTGCGATCGAGCATGAGCTGGGCATCGCGCCGCAGGTCGCCCGCACGATCTCGGCGGGCATCATCCGCGACGAGAGCAGCGGCACCGGCGAACTGACCCAGGTGCTGCCGGCCGCGCTGACCGGACCGACCACCGCAGTGGAGGACGTCGACAACTCCACGCGCCTGCGCGCCGCGACGAAGCGGCGCGCGGTCAGGGGCGGGTGGCTCTTCGCCCTCGTCATCCTCCTCGCCGCGGTCGCGGGGGGTGTGGGCTGGTGGTTCGGGTCCGGTCCCGGCTCGCAGATCGCCGTTCCCGATGTGACCGATCGCACCTTCGCGGAGGCTCAGCAGATCTTGGCGGAACAATCGTTCCAGGCCGTGCAGAAGGACGTCTTCGACCTCGAGATCGCCCCCGGCATCGTGGTCGCCACGGATCCGCCCGCCGGCTCCCGCCTGGACAAGGACTCGACCGTCGAGGTGCTGGTCTCGCAGGGTCCACAGCCTCGTGAGATCCAGTCGCTCGCCGGATCAAGCGCGAACGATGCCCGCGGCATCCTGGTCGGGCTGAATCTGCAGGTTGCGGAGCCGGACGAGGAGTTCTTCACCGACGCGGCAGAGGGGACGGTCATCGGGGTGTCGGTCACGCCGCGCGCCGGCGGCGATGCCGTGGACTGCTCCCAGGGCTGCACCGCGCTGGAGGGCGACACCGTCACCCTCTCGGTGTCGGTCGGCCCGGTACCGGACGTCACCGGCCAGAGCGTGGAGTCCGCCTCGGCCGCCCTCAGCGAGCGGGGCCTGTCTGTGGGAGGCACGGTCGAGGAGACCAGCGACGAGTTCGACCGCGGTCAGGTGATGTACATCGCCGACCGCGACGGTGGCGGCAGCTGGCGTCCCGGCGAGTCCGTCACACTCGTGGTCTCGGCCGGTCCCCCGCTGTTCCCGGTGCCGAACATCGTCGGCATGACCCGCGACCAGGCCAAGGCCGCGCTCACCGGCGCCGGCTTCGACTACGAGTACGCGACGCTGTGGAATGCCGTCCTCGACGAGATCACCAAGGTCGAGTCGCAACTGCCCGGCGCCGGAACGCAGCACCCCAAGGGGACCGTGGTCTCGTTCCGGATCCAGGGCGCGTTCTAACGCCCCGAGGGCTCGGGGCTCGGGGCTCGGGGCTCGGGGCTCGAGGGCTCGGGCTCGGGGAAAGGGCTCCATCCGCCGCCGGGGGCGGCAACTCGACCTTGACGCGGATCGGATCAACGCGTGCTGCGCACGCATTGATCCGATCCGCGTCAACGCTTGTCGAGCTCCTCGGCCACCAGGAAGGCGAGCTCCAGGCTCTGCATGTGGTTCAGGCGCGGATCGCACAGGCTCTCGTACCGCGTGGCCAGCGTCGCCTCGTCGATCATCTCGGATCCGCCGAGGCACTCGGTGACATCGTCGCCGGTCAGTTCGACGTGGATGCCGCCGGGATGCGTGCCGACCGCGCGATGCGCGTCGAAGAACCCGCGCACCTCGTCCACGACGTCGTCGAACCGGCGGGTCTTGTAGCCGGTCGGCGTCGTGATGCCGTTGCCGTGCATCGGGTCGGTGACCCACAGCGGAGTCGCGCCCGAGTCCCGGACGGCCTCCAGCAGCGGCGGCAGCGCGTCGCGGATCTTCCCCGAGCCCATGCGCGTGATGAACGTGAGCCGACCCGGCTCCCGCTCGGGGTCGAGCTTGTCGATGAGGTCCAGCACCGTCGACGGCGTCGTGGACGGCCCGAGCTTCACGCCGATCGGGTTGCGGATCTTGGAGAAGTAGTCCACGTGCGCACCGTCGAGGTCGCGCGTGCGCTCGCCGATCCACAGGAAGTGCGCGGACGTGTTGTAGGGCGTTCCGGTGCGCGAGTCGATCCGCGTCATGGGGCGCTCGTAGTCCATCAGCAGGCCCTCATGCCCGGTGTAGAACTCGACACGGCGCAGCTCGTCGAAGTTCGCGCCGGCGGCCTCCATGAACTTGATGGCCCGATCGATCTCGTGCGCGAGGCCCTCGTAGCGCTGGTTGGCGGGGTTCTCGGCGAACCCCTTGTTCCAGCTGTGCACTTCGCGCAGGTCCGCGAATCCCCCCTGGGTGAAGGCCCGGATGAGGTTCAGCGTCGACGCGGCCGTGTGGTACCCCTTCAGCAGCCGGGCGGGGTCGGCGCGGCGGGAGCCTTCGGTGAAGTCGAACCCGTTGACGATGTCGCCGCGGTACGCCGGAAGCGTGACGTCCCCGCGCGTCTCGGTGTCGCTGGAGCGCGGCTTGGCGAACTGCCCTGCCATGCGCCCCATCTTCACGATCGGCATCGATGCGCCGTACGTGAGGACGACCGCCATCTGCAGCACCGTCTTGATGCGGTTGCGGATCTGCTCCGCGGTGGCACCGGCGAACGTCTCGGCGCAGTCGCCGCCCTGCAGCAGGAATGCCCGACCGGATGCCGCACGCGCCAACTGGTCCCGGAGGTTGTCCACCTCGCCCGCGAAGACCAGCGGCGGCAGCGTCGCGATCTCCGCGGAGACCGCTGCGACCGCATCCGCGTCATACCACGTGGGTTGCTGTTTGATCGGCAGAGTCCGCCAGTGATCGAGTGCATCGAGCTGTTGAAGCATCGGGCCAGTCTATCCGCGCGCGCGGACCGCCCGACGCCGCCCCGCGCCCGCCGTCAGCGGCCGCTCAACGCCGGCGCGCGGTCCTTCACCGTCGAGGCGTAGACGTCGTCGTAGGCCTGCTCGCCGAGGCGCTGCAGCGCCACCATGATCTCGTCGGTCACCGACCGGAGGATGTACCGGTCACCCTCCATGCCGATGAAGCGCGAGAAATCCAGCGGCTCGCCGATCACCACCCCCACCCGGCCCACTCGGGGGATGCTGCGGCCGATGGGCATGATCGCGTCGGTGTCGACCATGACCACGGGGATGACGGGGACGCGCGCCTCCAGCGCCATCCGCGCGATGCCGGTGCGCCCGCGGTACAGACGGCCGTCCGGGCTGCGCGTTCCCTCCGGATAGATCCCCAGCAGATCACCACGACCCAGCACGGCCAGCCCGGTGTTCAGGGATGCTTCGGACGCCTTCCCGCCGGAGCGGTCGATCGGAATCTGACCGGTGGCCTTCATGAACATCCTGGTCGCCCAGCCGCGGAGGCCTTTGCCGGTGAAGTAGTCGCTCTTGGCGAGGAAGGACATCGGGCGATCGATCATCAGCGGCAGGAACACCGAATCCGACACGGACAGGTGGTTGCTCGCCAGGATCGCGGCGCCCTCGACGGGCACGTTGCGGCGCCCGACGATCCAGGGCCGGAAGATCGCCTTGACCAGCGGCCCGATCACGATGTACTTCATCAGCCAGTAGAACATCGCCTACACGCTCGCGATCGGATCGGCGATCGCCAGGTCGGCCGCACCGATCAGTCCGGCATCGTTGCCGAGCTGGGCGATCGCGAACGCAGCCACCGGGCGGTCGCCGTAGCCCGGGAGCGATGTCTCGTACGCGATCCGCACTGGGCCCAGCAGCTGATCCCCCAGCTGCGCGACACCACCGCCGATGACGAACAGCTCGGGATCGAGCACCGCCTGAAAGCCGCCGCACGCCTCGCCCAGCGCGGTCGCGACCCGCCGCAGCGCCTCCACGGCACCGGGATCGCCGGCCATGACCAGTCGGGAGATCGCCGCTCCTTCCAGCGTGCCCTGGCCGGCGCGGACGGCGGCCAGGCCGGCGCCCATTCCCCCGGCATCCGCTATCGCGTTCGCTTCGCGCTGGAGTGCCCGGCCGGACGCATACTGCTCGAGGCATCCCTGCTGTCCACAGCCGCAGAGGAGCCCATCGCGGCTGAAGCGGGTGTGTCCGAGCTCCGCGGCGATGCCGTGGCCGCCGCGGAAGAGCGCCCCGTCCAGGACGACCGCACCACCCACGCCGGTGCCCATGGTGAGCATCACCATGTTGTCCACGTTCCGGCCGGCGCCGAACCTGAACTCCGCCCAGCCTGCCGCGTTCGCATCGTTCTCGATCGTGACGGGAAGATCGATCCGGGCCTCGAGGACGGCTTTGAGCGGCTCGTTGCGCCAGGCGATGTTCGGCGCGTGGATCACGGACGCACGGTCACGGTCGACGAACCCGGCCGCCGCGACACCTACGGCCTCGACATCGTGCGACTCACGGAGGCTGCGCACCATGGCGATCACGGCATCGGCCAGGGCGCGGGTGTCCACCGGCGTATCGACACGGAGCTGCTCGAGGATGCGGCCGGACGCGTCGACGACTCCCCCGGCGATCTTCGTCCCGCCGATGTCGATCCCGACCTTGAGCACGGCACTTCCTCTCCGGCCGGCGCTGCGGCGGCGGCGCCTTGCAGTCTACTGGCGCTCGTCCGTGAGGCGGGAGTTCGGCCGAGCCCCGTCGCAAAGCGCCACCCTGGACGTCGCGGGTGTGGGGCGCACCCCTCCGATAGACTCGGGGAGCGATCTACCCGAGCACGTGTCCGGTACCGAAGGAGTTGCCGTGGTTGAATTCGAAGTCCCTGCGATCGTCCCAGCTGACCCGCAGGCCAACATCACCGACCTCCTGGTCGACCGAGTGAAGGCGACGCCGCAACTGGCCCTGTTCGCCGTCCCGGACGGCGCAGGCTGGCGCGACATCACCGCGGCGGAATTCCACCGCCAGGTCATCGCCTTGGCGAAGGGGCTGGCCGCGTCGGGCATCGAGCCCGGCGACAAGGTCGGGTTCATCGCCCGAACGACATATGACTGGACCCTGGTCGATTTCGCGCTGTTCTTCGCGGGCGCGGTGATGGTCCCGATCTACGAGACCAGCTCCCCTGCGCAGATCGCCTGGAACCTCACCGACTCGGGCGCCGTGGCCTGCATCGTCGAATCCACCGACCACTCCGCACGACTCGATGAGGTCCGCGCCGACGTGCCGCTGGTGCGCTCGGTGTGGGAGATGCATCGCGGCGACCTGGACAAGCTGGTCGAGCGGGGCGCGGGGGTGCCCGACGAAGAGATCGAGCGCCGCCGGAACATCGCCAACGGCGCCGACATCGCCACGCTGATCTACACCTCCGGCTCCACCGGCCGCCCCAAGGGGTGCGTGCTCACGCACAGCAACTTCGTGGAGCTGATCCGCAACTCGTCCAAGGCGCTGAGCGAGGTCGTGGAGACCCCCGGCGCCTCGACGCTGCTGTTCATCACGACGGCGCACATCTTCGCGCGGTTCATCTCGATCCTCGACATCCATGCCGGCGTCAAGACCGGACACCAGCCGGACACCAAGCAGCTGCTGCCCGCTCTGGGATCGTTCAAGCCGACGTTCCTGCTGGCCGTGCCCCGTGTCTTCGAGAAGGTCTACAACTCCGCCGAGCAGAAGGCCGAAGCCGGCGGCAAGGGCAAGATCTTCCGCGCCGCGGCGCACACGGCGGTGGAGCACTCCACGCTGCAGCAGGAGGGCAAGAAGATCCCGTTCGGGATGAAGATCAAGTTCGCGCTGTTCGACCGGCTCGTCTACAGCAAGCTGCGCGCGGCGATGGGCGGCAATGTGGTCTACGCCGTGTCCGGCTCCGCGCCGCTCGGCCCGCGCCTGGGGCACTTCTTCCACAGCCTCGGCGTCGTCATCCTCGAGGGCTACGGCCTCACCGAGACCACCGCACCGGCGACGGTGAACCTGGCGACCAAGTCCAAGATCGGCACGGTGGGTCCGGCATTGCCGGGCGTGGGCGTCCGCCTCGACGACGACGGCGAGATCCAGGTCCGCGGCATCAACGTGTTCAAGGAGTACTGGCGCAATCCCGAGGCGACCGCCGCATCGTTCGACGGGGACTGGTTCAAGACCGGCGACATCGGCGCGTTCGACTCCGAGGGCTTCCTGACCATCACGGGCCGCAAGAAGGAGATCATCGTGACCGCAGCGGGCAAGAACGTCGCCCCCGCGACGCTCGAAGACCCCATCCGGGCGAACCCGATCGTCGGTCAGGTCGTGGTGGTCGGCGACCAGAAGCCGTTCATCTCGGCCCTGGTCACCCTGGACAGCGAGATGCTGCCGACCTGGCTGGGCAACAACAACCTGCCGGCTGACATGTCACTGGCGGATGCCGCGAACAACGGCGCTGTCCGCGCCGAGATCCAGCGTGCCATCGACGGGGCGAACACCCACGTCTCGCGCGCGGAATCGATCCGCAAGTTCACGATCCTGTCCGAGGAGTGGACCGAGGCCAGCGGTCACCTGACCCCGAAGATGAGCATCAAGCGGAACATCATCATGGAGGACTTCGCCGAGGAGATCACCGCGCTGTACGTCGTGCCGGTGAACACCTCGAACGTCTCGCTCAGCTGAGAGCACGACAAACGCCCCAGTCTCTCGGGACTGGGGCGTTTTCGCGTGTGTGCCTGCGCTCGCTACTCGATCTTGACACGCAGCAGACTCAACGCTGCTGCGCAGCATTGAGTCTGCTCGTGTCAAAACCAGTCGCTCTCGCGGATCTCGCGCATCGCGATGCGTCGGGTCTCCGAGGGCAGGCGATCCAGGTAGAGCTTGCCGTCGAGGTGGTCCGTCTCGTGCTGCAGCGCTTGCGCGAGGAGCCCCTCGCCCTCGAGCCTGATCTGGTTCCCGTCCAGATCGGTACCGGTCACGGTCGCACGCGGGTGACGCAGCGCGTCGTGCCACAGACCCGGGACGGACAGGCAGCCCTCGCCGACCAGTTCCGGCTCACCGGAGACCTCGACCAGCACCGGGTTCAAGACGTACCCGATATCGCCGTCGATGTTGTAGCTGAATGCGCGCAGCCCCACGCCGATCTGCGGCGCGGCGACTCCGGCGCGGCCGGGAAGTTCGACCGTGTCGACGAGATCCTTGACCAGAGCGCGCACACCGTCGTCGATCTCTTCGATCGGGGCGCTGGGCGCCCGCAGGACGGGGTCGCCGAAGACGCGGATGGGTCGGACGGCCATGGCCCTACGCTGCCGGGGTCAGGGCGCGCAGACCCTCGACGACGGCGGCGGCCAGGTCGCGCGCCGCGAGACGGGTCGCCGGCTGCAGCTCGCGGAACGAGATCGCGCTGCCGGCGGCGATGTGCGGGTCGTAAGGGATGCGCACCACCGAGCGCACGCGGGTCCGGAAGTGCGCTTCCAGCTCATCGATCTGCACGAGCGGCGCACCGGGACGTGCGGTGTTCAGCACGACGATGGTGTTGCGCACCTGCTCCGCGTATCCGTTCGTCTCGAGCCAGGTCAGGGTCTCGGAGGCCAGACGGGCCTCGTCCACGCTCAGCCCGGCGACCACGACGAGCTGGTCGGCGAGGTCGAGCGTGGCGCCCATCACCGAGTGCACGATGCCGGTGCCGGTGTCGGTGAGGATGATCGAGTAGTAATGGGCTGCGATGCTGGCCACATCGTGGTAATCGCGATCGTTCAGCGCCTCGGACACGCGCGGGTCGGCATCCGATGCCAGCACGTCAAGCCGCGTCTCGTCGCGCGCGACGACGTTCGAGATGTCGTTGTAGCCGGTCACTTCGGCCCGCACCTTGACCAGGTCGCGCACCGTCTTGCCGCTCGTGCGCGAGATGCGCTCGGCGAGCGTCCCGCGATCGGGGTTGGCGTCCACTGCGATGACGCGGTCGTCGCGGGCATCGGCCAATGCCATCCCCAGGAGCGTCGTGACCGTGGTCTTGCCCACGCCGCCCTTGCGCGAGAGCACCGGCACGAACCGGGCCCCGCCGGTCAACGGGGCCGCGATGCGGCGATCCAGCTCCTTGCGGGCGCGGGCGCGCTTTCCGTCGCCGAGGTTGATCCGGTGCCGCGTGACCGAGTACACGAAGTGCTGCCAGGCGCCCTCGGGCTCGGGACGGACAACCTGGTGCGGGTCGAGCAGACGATCCGCGGTCAGCAGGTCGGCGGTCTCGCGTCCGGCCTCGAACTCGCCCAGCCGCTTGGAGGTCATCGTCACGTCGGCGCGCGGAATGACCCGCTCGACGGCGTGTGCACGCTGCGGCCGCGGTTCGACCTCGGGATGCTGTGCCTCGCGGCGGGTGGCTGGGATGGAACCGGTGGACGTCGGGCTCGAGGAAGCCCCGACCGTCTGTCCCACGGTGCCTGCCGTGCCGGACGTCGACGCCGCCGACTGCGGATTCGGGTCACTGGGCTGGTTGGAGCGGGTCGCGGGTGTCGGGCCGGTGATCGACATCGCCCCGCCGTCCCGCGAACCGTCGACCGATGCGGTGCTCTGGTCCTCCGCCGCGATGACCGCCGGCGCGGCGGCATGGTCGTCGCCGGCCTCCTCGATGACGGCATCCTCGATGTTGCCGACGTCGTCCCGGGCACCCTCGCCGTCGCTCAGTCCCTCGAGCTCGCCGGTCTCGACGTTCTCCTCGTCGAAACCGGGGGATTGCTGGGTGGTCTCGTACTCCAGCTCGTCGTCCACGACGCCGTCGTCCACGAGGTCGTCGTCGGTCGCGGACGGCAGCTGCACGCTGATCTGTTCGGTCTGACCGCCCAGCATGCCGAAGCCCGACGTCGCGAGATTCCCCGCGTCGGAGAGCACGCCGTGCTGCTCCGGATCAGCGTCGTCGGAATGCGTCTGGTCGGTGCGATCGGGCGTCACTGCGGTACTCCAAGAGGGTCAAATGTGGTG
This sequence comes from Microbacterium sp. zg.B48, assembly GCF_024623505.1. Lineage (NCBI taxonomy): Bacteria > Bacillati > Actinomycetota > Actinomycetes > Micrococcales > Microbacteriaceae > Microbacterium > Microbacterium sp. zg.B48. Next base: position 113,330 of record NZ_JANJFE010000010.1, on the reverse strand, counting down.
CGCACGAAATGTCGCACCCTCCAGGCTACTGCGCGGGGCGGATCACGACCAAAAGGTCACCGGCGTCCACCTGCTGGGTTTCCGCGATGGCGAGCCGCTCGACGACGCCGTCGACGGGCGCGGTGATCGCCGCTTCCATCTTCATCGCCTCGATGGATGCGATCGGCGAACCGGCCGTGACGGTGTCTCCGACCGATGTCTTGAGGGTGACCACGCCCGAGAACGGAGCCGCGACCTGCCCCGGCTTGGTGGTGTCGGCCCGCTCGGCCTGCCGGGTGTCGACGACGATGCTGCGGTCGCGCACGTAGACCGGCCGCAGCTGTCCGTTGAGCGTCGTCATGACGGTTCGCATGCCCTTGGCGTCCGCTTCGCCGATCGCCTCGAGCCCGACGTACAGCTGCACGCCCGGGTCGATCTCGGCCACATGCTCCTCGCCCGGCTTCAGCCCGTAGAGGTAGTCGGGCGTTCCGAGCGATGACAGGTCGCCGTACGTCTCGCGGTTGGACTCGAAATCCTTGGCGGGTCCGGGGAAGAGCAGGCGGTTCAGGGTCCGGCGTCGCGTGGCCGCGTCACCGGACAGTCCGTCCCGCTCTTCGTCGGTCAGCGGGGGGACGTCGATCGAGATCTGCCGGCCCGCAAGGACTTTCGTCCGGAACGGCTCCGGCCAGCCTCCGGGCAGGTCCCCCAGCTCGCCCGCCATGAACCCGACCACCGAATCCGGGATGTCGTAGTTCTGCGGGTTCTCGGCGAAATCGGCGGGATCGGCCTTGGCCGCCACAAGGGCCAGGGCCAGATCGCCCACCACTTTGGAGGATGGCGTGACCTTCGGGATGCGCCCCAGGATCCGGTCGGCCGCGGCGTACATGTCCTCGATCAGCTCGAAGTCGTCGGCCATTCCGAGCGCGATCGCCTGCTGGCGCAGGTTGGAGAGCTGTCCGCCTGGGATCTCGTGGTGGTATACGCGCCCGGTGGGTCCAGGGAGACCCGATTCGAACGGAGCGTAGAGGTGGCGCACGCCCTCCCAGTACGGCTCGAGGTCGCTGACCGCAGACAGGTCGATGCCGGTGTCGCGCTCGGTGTGCGCGAGCGCGGCCACGAGCGCGGACAGCGACGGCTGGCTGGTGGTGCCCGACAGCGGCGCGGCCGCGGCATCCACTGCGTCCACGCCCGCCGCACTGGCGGCGAGGAGCGTGGCGAGCTGTCCGCCTGCGGTGTCATGAGTGTGCAGGTGCACCGGGAGATCGAAGCGTTCACGGAGCGCGGTCACGAGCTTCGCGGCTGCTGCCGGTCGGAGCAGCCCTGCCATGTCCTTGATCGCGAGGATGTGCGCACCGGACTCGACGATCTGGTCGGCCAGACGCAGGTAGTAGTCGAGGGTGTACAGCGTCTCGCTGGGATCGAGCAGGTCTGCGGTGTAGCAGACGGCGACCTCGGCCAGCGCGGTGCCGGTCTCCAGGACGGCGTCGATGGCGGGCCGCATCTGGCTCACGTCGTTCAGCGCATCGAAGATCCGGAACACGTCGACACCGGTGGAGGCGGCTTCGCGCACGAACGCCTGTGCGACCTCGACCGGTCGGGGCGTGTAGCCGACGGTGTTGCGCCCTCGCAGCAGCATCTGGATCGGGATGTTCGGAATGGCCTCCCGCACGGCGGCGAGGCGCTCCCAGGGGTCCTCGGCGAGGAAGCGCAGCGCGACGTCGTACGTCGCGCCGCCCCACGCCTCCACCGACAGCAGCTGGGGCGTCATCCGGGCCACATGCGGTCCGACCCGCACCAGGTCCCGCGTGCGGACCCGAGTGGCCAGCAGCGACTGATGCGCGTCGCGATACGTCGTCTCGGTGACCGCGAGCGGCACCTGCTCGCGAAGCGCACGGGCGAACCCCGCCGGACCGAGGGCGCGCAGCCTGTCCAGCGTGCCGGACGGCGGCGGGGTCGAAAGGTCCAGCTCCGGCAGTTTGCTGCCCGGTGAGATGGAGATGGGCTTCTCGCCGTACGGGCGATTGACCGTGACGTCGGCGAGCCAGTTGATCAGTTTGGTGGCACGGTCGCGCGACGGGTGGCTGGTCAGCAGCCCCGGACGCTCCTCGATGAACGCGGTGCTCAGGTCGCCGGCGACGAACGCGGGATCGTCCAGCACCGCCCGCAGGAAGGGGATGTTCGTCGATACGCCACGGATGCGGAACTCGGCCAGACCGCGCTTGGCGCGTGCCACCGCGGCGGGGAAATCGCGTCCGCGGCACGTCATCTTGGCGAGCATCGAGTCGAAATGCGGGCTGATCTGCGAGCCGGCGGCGGTCGTTCCACCGTCCAGCCGGATGCCTGCGCCGCCGGGCGAGCGGTACGTCGTGATCCGGCCCGTATCGGGCCGGAAACCCTGCGCGGGGTCCTCGGTCGTGATGCGGCACTGCAGAGCAGCACCGCGCAGCACGATGTTGTCCTGGTTGAGCCCGAGGTCATCCAGGGTCTCTCCGGCGGCGATGCGGATCTGCGACTGCACGAGGTCGACATCGGTCACCTCTTCGGTGACCGTGTGCTCCACCTGGATGCGAGGGTTCATCTCGATGAAGACATGTTCGCCCGCGCGCTCCCCCGCGGTGTCCACGAGGAACTCGACGGTGCCCGCGTTGACGTAGCCGATGGACTTGGCGAACGCGACCGCGTCGCGGTGCAGCGCCGCGCGCAGCTCGTCGGAGATGTTCGGCGCCGGTGCGATCTCGATGACCTTCTGGTGACGGCGCTGCACGGAGCAGTCCCGCTCGAAGAGGTGGACGGTGTGTCCGGTCGCGTCCGCGAGGATCTGCACCTCGATGTGACGGGGACGCACGACGGCCTGCTCGAGGAACACGCGCGCATCGCCGAACGCCGCCCCGGCCTCGCGCATCGCCTCGGCGATCGCAGGGGGAAGCGCTTCGGGGCTTTCGACACGGCGCATGCCGCGCCCGCCGCCGCCGGCGACGGCCTTGACGAAGATGGGGAAGCCGATGTCGGCCGCCTGCGCCACCAGCTCGTCGACGTCCTCCGAAGCCTCCGTGGAGCGCAGCACCGGGACCCCGGCGGCGATCGCGTGGTGCTTGGCGGTGACCTTGTTGCCGGCCATCTCGAGGGCCGTCGACGGCGGCCCGATGAAGGTGATGCCGTTCTCGGCGGCGCGGGCAGCCAGCTCCGGGTTCTCGGACAGGAATCCGTAACCGGGGTAGATCGCGTCCGCGCCGGACGCGAGGGCGACCCGGATGATCTCCTCGACGTCGAGGTAGGCGCGCACAGGATGGCCCGGCTCCCCGATGACATAGGACTCGTCGGCCTTCTGCCGATGGAGTGAGCCGCGGTCCTCGTACGGGAAGACCGCGACCGTGCGGGCCCCCAGTTCGTACGCGGCGCGGAACGCTCGGATGGCGATCTCTCCGCGGTTGGCGACCAGGATCTTTCGGAACATTCGCACCTCGCTGGGCTGCCGACGAATCGGGCTGAGTGTGCTCTCAGCCTAGGGGACTGTAACGTAGTCGCTTGTGCACGTACTCTCCGTCAGCTCGCTCAAGGGCGGGGTCGGCAAGACAACCGTGACTCTAGGACTCGCCTCCGCGGCATTTGCGCGGGGAGTTCGGACTCTCGTGGTAGATCTCGACCCGCAGTCCGACGTCTCGACCGGCATGGACATCCAAGTCGCCGGTCGACTCAACGTCGCCGATGTCCTCGCCAACCCCAAGGAGAAGGTGGTCCGCCAGGCGATCACCTCGAGCGGATGGGCGAAAGTGCACCCGGGCACCATCGATGTGATGATCGGCAGCCCATCCGCGATCAACTTCGACGGCCCGCACCCCAGCGTGCGGGACGTGTGGAAGATGGAAGAGGCGCTGGCCACCATCGAGGGTGACTACGACCTCGTCCTGATCGACTGCGCGCCGTCGCTGAATGCCCTCACCCGCACCGCCTGGGCAGCATCCGATCGCGTGATCGTCGTCACCGAACCCGGCCTGTTCTCCGTCGCGGCCGCCGACCGGGCGCTGCGCGCGATCGAAGAGATCCGCCGCGGCCTCTCCCCTCGGCTCCAGCCGCTCGGCATCGTCGTGAACCGTGTGCGTCCCCAGTCGATCGAGCACCAGTTCCGCATCAAAGAGCTGCGTGACATGTTCGGTCCGCTGGTGCTGTCTCCGCAGCTGCCCGAGCGCACCTCGCTGCAGCAGGCGCAGGGCGCGGCCAAGCCGCTGCACATCTGGCCCGGCGATTCGGCGCAGGAGCTGGCAGCCGACTTCGACGCGCTCCTGGACCGCGTCATGCGGACCGGGCGCATCCCCACGGCGAGCAACCCGGTCTAGCCGTTCGCGCGGGTCGGCGACGACCGTCGGCGCTGTACGCGGGCAGCGTGTGTCCTGGCGGCAGATCCAGGCACCCGCCCGCTGCGCGGTACGACGGGCGCTTTGCGGTGCGTGCTGCGATGCGTGCGACGCTACGCGGTGCGTGCTGCGCGGCGCGCGGACAGTTCGTCCACGACCTCGGGGGCCTGTGCGTCGAAGTCGATCAGCGTGGTCTCCACCTCGCGCAGCACCTTGCCGACCGCGATGCCGAAGACTCCTTGGCCGCGGCTGACCAGGTCGATGACCTCGTCGTTCGAGGTGCACAGGTAGACCGAGGCGCCATCGCTCATGAGGGTGGTTCCGGCCAGATCACGGATGCCGGCAGCGCGGAGCTGATCCACGGCGATGCGGATCTGCTGCAGTGAGATGCCCGTGTCCAGCAGCCGCTTGACCAGCTTCAGCACGAGGATGTCGCGGAAGCCGTACAGCCGCTGCGAACCGGAGCCGTTGGCCCCGCGAACGGTCGGCTCGACCAGTTCGGTGCGCGCCCAGTAGTCAAGCTGGCGGTAGGTGATCCCCGCCGCGCGAGCGGCGACCGCTCCGCGGTAGCCGACTTCGTCGTCCATCTCGGGGAGCCCGTCGGTGAACAGGAGGTCTGCGACGAACTTGGGTTCGTCCGCGTCGTGAGCGTTCATACGCTTCCTCCTTGATGATCGGACATGTCAACGCTAGATGAGCCCCGGCCCCCGGGCAACGACATCCGCGTTGCCGGGTGCGGCGTGTCGCGAGAGATCCGCGGATTCGCGCTGTTCAGGACAGCATGCGGTCTAGGGCCGCGCGCGCGAAGATCGCGCGCACCTCGTCGAGGCGCTTGGCGAGCTCCGGCGCGAGTTCGCTGGCGCGGGCCCGGGATGCGGCATCCGTTCGTCGCAGCAGGGGCGAAAGAGCGGACTCGATCAACGCGACATCGCGTTCGGCACTCTGTCTGAGGGTGCGCACGTGTCGGGGCTCGATCCCGTGTCGGTCCAGCGCCACCAGGGCACGCAGGATCGCCACCGCCTGATCGTTGTACCCGTCGGTTCCGGTGATCACTCCGGTGCTGATCGCGTCGTTCAGCAGCTGCGGGGCTGCGCCGGATGCGGCCAGCAGCTCCTCGCGACGATATCGACGCGGTGCGGCCACGATCGAGGGTGGCGCGGCGGTCGGCTGCGCGGGGTCGCGGCCCGCATCGATGTCGGCGAGGTACTCGCGGATGACCACCAGCGGCAGGTAGTGGTCCCGTTGCAGGGTCAGCGCGAGCCGCAGCCGTTCCAGGTCGTCCTGCGAGAACTTGCGGTAGCCGGACTCGGTGCGGGTAGGGGTGACGATCCCCTGCACTTCGAGGAATCTCAGCTTGCTCGAGGTCAGGTTGGGGAACTCGGGGCTCAGCCTCGCCAAGACCTGACCGATGCTGAGAAGCCCCGCGGACGATGAACGTTCGCGGGCTGTCTGTGCCCCCATCAGCCGTCCGTCGAGGGCGGCAGGTCAGAGGGCGAGACGAAGAAATTGAGCCGGAACTTGCCCACGCGCACCTCTGAGCCGTTCGTCAGAACGGCGCGATCGACTCGCTCTCCGTTGACGTAGGTGCCGTTGAGGGAGCGCTGATCGACCAGTTCGAAGGACGTGCCGCTCCGGGTGATCTCGGCATGCCGACGCGAGACCGTGACGTCGTCGAAGAAGATGTCGGCTTCGGGATGCCGCCCGACGGTGGTCACATCGGTGTCCAGCAGATATCGCGCACCGGCGGTGGGTCCGGACCGCACGATGAACAGGGCGGACCGCGTGGGCAGCGCCTCGATCGCGTCGAGCTCGGCGTCGCTCAGGTCGCTGCCGAACGGCACGAAGGAGAGGTCGGAGTCGTGCCCGAAGGTCTGAGTCGTATCGGCCGGGCCGTGCGAGTCACCCGCGTCGGCGCCCGCTCCTGACGCCCTCCGGATCTCGTCCGGTTCGGGTCGGCGGTTGTCCTGCACGGTGTTCCTCCTCTGAACTCCAGCGTAACGGATCGACCGCGTCCCGAAAGGTTCGGTAAGGGCCGGGTGCGGCGGTGCGCAATGTTTCGCCTTGTGTCACCTGGCGTGATCGCCGGGGGCGTGATGCCTAGCCTGGCGAGTACCGAACCTACTTCGAAGGAGACTCTCGTGTCGACCCCGCATCGCCATCTTCCGCCCGCATCGGTGCGCGAGCGTGCGGCGTGCATGTGCGTCCACGGGGACTCCTGCTCGACTTTCGCACCCGGACACGCCCTTCACCTGATCCAGGCGCGGCTCGCATCCGCGACACCGTCGGAGTGGGTCGATGCGATCGTCGATTCGACGGATGCCGCTGCCGGCGTGCTGGTGCTGCGGACCCTTGACGGGTCGGAGCGGATCGAACTGTGGAGCGGCTCCGGTGCGGCGCAGGCCGCCAGCCCGGGCACGCCCGTCGCGCTGCACGGCCGATACGACGTCCTGGCCGCCGGACCCCTGCGTTTCAATGTTGCGGTGAGTCGGATCAATGCCGCGCAGCGGCGTTGATGCGACTCACCGCAAGATCGAGTAGCGCCGCGAAGCGGCGCGTATCGAGATCACCGCACGATCGAGTAGCGACGCGAGCGGCGCGTACCGAGATCTCCCCCGTCGGCGACACCCGCGAACGGCCGTGATCGAGATCTGCCCCGGGCTCAGGCCATCTTCATCATGCTGTCCTTCAGTGCCATGCAGGCATCCACGCACGCCTTGCAGGACTGCGCGCACATTCTGCACACTTCGCTCTCGTCCGCGTGCTCCAAGCACTCGTCCATGCACAGCGAGCACATGGCGATGCACGCGTCGAGCATCGACATCAGCACGGCTGGGGTCATGCCCTGCAGGCGCAGCATGGCGCGCATCATCGTGTTGCACATGTCGGCGCAGTTCATGCACGCCGGCGCGCACGACATCATCTGGGTGGAACACACCGTGCAGGCCTGCTCGCATGCCGAGCAGGCGTCCAGACAGGCCTGCATGAGCGACATGTCCATCGTGCTCATGCCCGGCATCGACATGCCGTCCTTGGCCATCATGTCCATCATCATCGAGTCCACGAGACACTCCTTCCGATCTCTCCCGGACGGCGGCTGCCGCCCCTGCGAACGCTACTCTCCGCCCGTTCGGACGTCACGGGCATTCGCGCCGCGCACAGGAGGATTTCACCTGCCCGTCACACTCAGCACGGCGGCGTAGCCTTGACCGGATGCGCCCGACAACGACCTCCCCTCGCTCCCTCGTCCGCTCCCTCGCTGCGACGGCCACCGCACTCCTGCTCGCCACCGCGGGCGTCCTGGTCGCCTCTCCGGCCCATGCCCACGACGAGCTGATCTCGACCGATCCCCCGGCGGGCGCGGCGCTGGAGACGCTTCCCCCGCAGTTGACGCTGACCTTCAGCGGCGAGCTCGCGAGCGATCCCGGTGCCACCGAGTTGCAGGTGACGGATGCCGCGGGCACGACGCTCGCAGACGGCGACCCCGTCGTCGAGGGCACGCTCGTGACGCAGCCGCTGACGGGAACGGCATCTGGACCGGTCACCGTGCTGTGGAAGGTCGTCTCCAGCGATGGACACCCCATCTCGGGCGAGTTCGCGTTCTCGGTGACACCCGCCCCGACCCCGTCACCGACCCCGACGTCGAGTCCTTCGGCCACCGGCACGCCCAGCGAGACGCCCAGCCAAGAGGCGACGGCCACCCCGACGGCGGCGCCGGTCCCGGCGGACAGCGGCAACCCGGCGCTGCCGTGGGTCATCGGCGGCCTGCTGCTGGTCGCACTCGTGGGCGGCGCCGTGGTGTATCTCCTGGTCTCCCGAGCACGTCGGCTGCGGGACCAGGAGGCCCTCCGCGCGGGCCCTCCGGCCACGCCGGGCGACGCGCCCTCGCCCGACTCCGCGCCCCCTGCCGGACGATAGGCTTGAGCCATGCCTCACTACGACGTCGCCATCCTCGGCGCCGGCCCCGGCGGATACGTCGCGGCCGTCCGAGCGGCTCAGCTCGGTCTTTCGGTTGCGATCATCGAGGAGAAGTACTGGGGCGGTGTCTGCCTCAACGTGGGCTGCATCCCCTCCAAGGCGCTGCTGCGCAACGCCGACCTCGCGCACGTGTTCCACCACCAGGCGGAGCTGTTCGGAATCTCCGGCGACGTCTCCTTCGACTTCGGGACGGCGTGGGATCGCAGTCGCAAGGTCGCGGACACCCACGTCAAGGGCATCCACTTCCTGATGAAGAAGAACAAGGTGACCGAGTACGAGGGTCGCGGCAGCTTCGTCGACGACCACACCATCGACGTCACCAAGGCCGACGGTCAGGTGGAGCGGGTCACCTTCGACAATGCGATCATCTCGACGGGCTCGAAGGTCCGCCTGCTTCCGGGGGTCCAACTCGGCGCCAACGTCGTGACCTACGAGGAGCAGATCCTCTCGCGCGAGCTGCCCGGCTCGATCGTGATCGTCGGCGCGGGTGCGATCGGCATGGAGTTCGCCTTCGTCCTGGTCAACTACGGCGTCAAGGTCACGATCATCGAGTTCCTCGACCGGGCGCTGCCCGCCGAGGACGCCGACGTGTCGAAGGAGATCGCCCGCCAGTACAAGAAGTACGGCGTGGAGATCCTCACCTCCACGAAGGTCGAGACGGTGACCGACCACGGCGACCGTGTCACGGTCGCCTACACCGACAAGGCCGGCAACGCCGGCTCGATCGACGCCGACAAGGTGCTCATGTCGATCGGCTTCGCGCCGAACGTCGAGAACTTCGGCCTCGAGAAGACCGGGGTCACACTCACCGACCGCGGCGCCATCGACATCGATGACTACATGCACACGAGCGTCCCGCACATCTACGCGATCGGCGACGTGACCGCCAAGCTGCAGCTCGCCCACGTCGCCGAGGCACAGGGCATCGTCGCCGCCGAGACCATCGGCAAGGCGGAGACCATGGCGCTGGGCGATTACCGCATGATGCCGCGGGCGACGTTCTGCTCCCCCCAGGTGGCATCGTTCGGCCTGACCGAGCAGCAGGCGCGGGATGCCGGGTATGACGTGAAGGTCGCGAAGTTCCCCTTCTCCGCCAACGGCAAGGCCAATGGCCTCGGCGAGCCGATCGGGTTCGTCAAGCTGATCGCGGACGGCGAGCACCTCGAACTGCTCGGTGGCCACATGATCGGCCCCGACGTGTCCGAGCTGCTCCCCGAGCTGACACTCGCCCAGAAGTGGGATCTCACCGCACTCGAGGCGGCGCGCAACGTGCACACGCACCCCACGCTCTCCGAGGCGGTCCAAGAGGCGTTCCACGGCCTGACCGGCCACATGATCAATCTCTGACGCGTCCCGGCTGAGCCGGCGTCGGTCCCTCAGTAGCCCAGGGCGCGGGCGAGCTTCGAACTGGATGCCGCGGTCCGACCCCCTGCGGTGAACACCGCCGCCTCGACCGCTGCGAAGAACTCTCGGGGATCCGCGGAGGCGGCGGGGCCGAGCTCGATCTCCCACTCGCGCCACGCACGGACCGCGCCGGTGCGCACGTCGGTGGCGGTGACGCGATCGTCGACGAACTCCGCGATCACGGTGCCGTCGGCTGAGAGCACGGCGTATGCCGTGCGCGAGTTGAGGATGCGCGCGATCGGTCGAAGATCGGCATCCGTCACGTCGGCGATGCCGGCACGCACGTCGTCGGGCACCTCTTCTTCGGCTGATTCGCCGAGGGGCCAGCCGAGCTCGGTGCGGCCTGCGCCGACGCGCGGACCCTTGACATGCCAGCCCGCATCCGGGCCGCCGCTGCGCCGCCGCACCGCATAGCCCGCGGCAGCCAGCGCGTACTCTGCGGTGTCGAAGTATCGCGCATCCAGCTCGCGGCGTTCGGCGGCGCCGACTGACGCGACGCCGGGCAGCGCGGTCAGATCCGGCAGCGGCGTCTCATCGTCCGCGTCGAATTTGAGCTCGATCTCCACCGAGCGCGAGGGCTCCGGCGAATGTGGACCTGAGTCAGCGGCGGTCACGGGGCTCGTCGGCGTACGGGTCGATGTCGTCCTGCGCCTCCACGAACCAGAACACCGCCTCGGTGGGGCCGTCGCTCTCGCCGGTGCGCTCCAGATCGCCCTTGCGTACGTAGACGACCTGCGTCTCGCTGTAGGGAACGATGAGTCGGTCCAGATCCGGGTTCTCGAGCGGGAGGACCTGTCCGTCGAGGGGTCCGCCGTGCAGACGTGCGATAGCCATGCGCCGAGCCTAGTCCTGTCATCCCGGAATGGTCGGAGCAGACGCGGTTCCCGGGGAAGGTCCGTCAGCGCCGGCATCGGCCCGGGTCCGTCCTGCAGCGATGCTCCCAAGAGCTGGCTCGGCGCCCGCGATCGCGGGTGAAAGCGCTCGCGACCTGGGCAACTAGAATCTTCGCGTGAAGGCCATCCGAACGTTCACCGTCCGCCCCGTGCTGGCCGAGTCCCTCGCGCCGCTGAACCGGCTCGCGTCGAACTGGCGGTGGTCGTGGAGCCGGGCGACGCACGCGCTGTTCGCGTCGATGGATCCGGACCTGTGGGAGGGCATCGGGGGCAACCCTTCGCGCATGCTGGGTGCGCTCGGCCAGACCCGGCTGGACGAGCTCGCACACGACGAGGAGTTCGTGGCGCGCGTGGCTGCGGAGGACGAACGATTGAACGCCTACCTGGGCGGCGATCGCTGGTTCCAGGAACTGGAAGGCGCCAAGCCCAGCGGCATCGCCTACTTCTCCCCCGAGTTCGGCGTGGACGGCTCGCTGCCGCAGTATTCCGGCGGTCTGGGCATCCTCGCCGGCGATCATCTCAAGAGCGCGTCCGACCTCGGCGTTCCCCTGACCGGCGTCGGACTCTTCTACCGCGCCGGATACTTCCGCCAGTCGATCGGGGACGACGGCTGGCAGCACGAAAGCTATCCGCTGCTGGATCCGTACGGCCTCGGGCTTACCCTGCTGCGCGATCACGACGGCACGCCCGTCGAGGTCACGCTGGACCTGCCCGGTGACCGGCAGCTGCACGCTCGCGTCTGGGTCGCCGACATCGGCCGGATCCCCCTGCTTCTGCTGGATTCCGAAGTCCCCGCCAACTCCGAGGAGATGCGCCGCGTCACCGACCGCCTCTACGGCGGCGGCGGCGAACACCGCCTGCTGCAGGAGCTGCTGCTGGGCGTCGGCGGCGTACGTGCCGTGCGCGCCTTCTGCGCGGTCACGGGTCGGCCCACGCCCGAGGTCTACCACACGAACGAAGGCCACGCCGGGTTCCAGGGCCTCGAGCGGATGTCGGAGCTCATCACCCATGACCATCTGAGCTTCGACGCGGCGCTGGCCCAGGTGCGCGCCTCCACCGTGTTCACGACGCACACCCCGGTGCCGGCCGGCATCGACCGGTTTCCCCGCGGCCTGATCGCCGATTTCCTCGCCGGGCGCCTGTTCGCCGGCCTGGATCCCGAGCGGGCCCTCGCACTCGGGCTCGAGGACTACGCTGGCGGAGATTCCGGCGTGTTCAACATGGCCGTGCTCGGCCTGCATCTCGGCCAGCACGCGAACGGCGTCTCTCTGCTGCACGGGGAGGTCAGTCGCGGCATGTTCGGGGCGCTCTGGCCCGGCGTCGATACCGACGAGGTGCCGATCACGTCCATCACCAACGGCGTGCACGCCCCCACATGGGTGCACGGCGCCATCAAGGCACTGAGCGAGCGCGCCTTCGGCGACGCGCACAGCACCGCGCACGACTGGACCGACAACAACGTCGTCAGCGACGGCGAGCTGTGGGGGGTCCGCTCGCAGATGAAGAACGAGCTCGTGGCCGAGGCTCGGCGGCGGGTCGGTGCGGCTGCCCGCTCGCACGGCAGCGGCGTGGCGCCGGCATGGATAGAGGACATGCTCGATCCCGACGTCCTGACCATCGGGTTCGCCCGTCGTGTGCCGACGTACAAACGCCTGACGCTGATGCTGCGCGACCCCGAGCGTCTGACGAAGCTGCTGACCGATCCGGAGCGGCCGGTGCAGATCGTGATCGGCGGAAAGTCCCACCCCGCCGATGACTCCGGCAAGATCCTCATCCAGCAGCTGGTGCGCTTCAGCCGGGACCCGAAGGTGCGCGGACGCATCGTCTTCCTTCCCGACTACGACATCACGCTCGCCAAGAGCCTCTACCCCGGTTGCGATGTCTGGCTGAACAATCCGCTGCGTCCGCTCGAGGCGTGCGGCACGTCGGGGATGAAGGCGGCGCTCAACGGCGTGCTGAACCTCTCGATCATGGACGGCTGGTGGGATGAGTGGTTCGACGGCCAGAACGGCTGGGCGATCCCCACCGCCGACACCGCCGCCAGCGACGAGGAGCGCGACGACGCCGAGGCGACCGCCCTCTACGACCTGATCGAGCACCAGCTCGTGCCCAAGTTCTACGACCGCGAGGGCGGCATCCCGCTCGGATGGCTGCGAATGGTGCGGCACACGATGACCGGGCTGGGAAAAAAAGCCACGAGCGACCGGATGGTGCAGGAGTACGTCACCCGCCTGTACGTTCCCGCCGCCCAGCACGACGCCGCGCTGCGAGCCGACGGGTTCGCCGGGGCGAAGGAGCTGTCCGCCTTCGTGACCCGGGTGAAGGACTCGTGGCAGGACGTACGGGTCGACAGCGTCGACAGCTCGGGCATCCCCGCGCAGGCACAGGCCGGCGATGTCCTGCAAGTGAGCGCCGGGGTGCGCCTGGACGGGCTCTCGCCCGACGACGTCGCGGTGGAGCTGGTGTACGGCCGCACCGACGAGGACGACGGCCTCGCGCGCGACCACGCGGTGTACCGGCTCACCCCGGCGGGGGTCCCCGTGGACGAGGTGACCCAGTTCACCGGCATCCTTCCGCTCACCGTGACCGGAAGCTTCGGCTACACGGTCCGCGTCGTGCCGACGCACCCGCAGCTGGTGTCCCCCGTCGAACTGGGCCTGATCACCTACGCATCCTGATCCGCGCCGACCCGCACACCGACGCCGCACGAAAACCCGAGGTGACGCCATGAAGCCGTTCGTCCTGCTCGCCACGAGGGCTGAGGAGCAGCCGGCCGACGAGGAGTACGCGCTCTTCCTGCGCTACACCGGACTGTCCGCGGACCAGCTCATCCGCGTCCGCCTCGAGGCGGGGCCGATGCCCGCCCTGGACCTGGACGAGCTGTCGGGCATCTTCGTCGGCGGCGGACCGTTCAACGCGTCGGACCCGCCCGAGGACAAGTCCGCCGTGCAGCACCGCGTCGAGGCGGAGTTCGCGCGCCTGCTGAACGAGGTGGTGGCGCGGGACTTCCCCTTCCTGGGCGCCTGTTACGGGGTCGGCACGGTGGGCACGCACCTCGGCGCGACCATCGATCGTGCCCACTCCGAACCGATCAGCGTGGTCCCCGTCACGCTCACCGCTGCGGGGCGGGCCGACCCGCTCCTGGCCGCGATGCCACGGACCTTCTCGGCATTCGTCGGGCACAAGGAGGCGATTTCGGCGCTGCCGTCCCCCGCCGTGCTGCTGGCTTCCTCGCCGCTGTGCCCGGTGCAGATGTTCCGGGTCGGTGCGAACGTCTACGCGACGCAGTTCCATCCCGAACTCGACGTGGACGGCATCACGACCCGCATCCACGCGTACGCCGACCATGGGTATTTCGGGGCCGACGAGCTCGAGCTCACTCTCGCCGCGGTACGCCGCGCGGCGGTGTCGGCGCCGAGCCTCATACTCCAGGCCTTCGTCGAGCGCTACACGCGATAGCGGCTCGAGCTGGGCACGGGTCAGGGCCAACCGCCCTGCCGAGGCGCGCGCCGCTCAGCCCGGGATGACGGCGGCGACGGATGCCGAACCGGCCGGCTCCGCGTCGGACAGGGCAGGCGTGAGCCCGAGGTCGACCAAGAGGATCGCCCCCGCGCGCTCGGGACCGCTCCCGACGGTCAGCCCGGACTTGACCGCCCCGAACGTCACGGTGATCGATGCCGGCAGCACGACCCCGTCGCTGGATCCGTCGTCGGGCTGCAGTCCGCTGGGTAGGTCGACCGCGATCACCCGCGGTCCCCCCGCCCGGACGGCGGGCAGGAGCCCTTCCACGACGGTTCGCGCGGTGCCCCGCAGAGCGGGATCGGTGGACGCGCCGATCCCGAGGATCCCGTCCAGCACCACGTCATAATCGGATGCCGCGGCCAGGACTTCGGGGAGATCCACTCTTCGGGCACCGGCCGCGACAGCCGCGCCCAGAGCGGACTCGTGCACCCGGGCGGAGGTGAGGAGGACGTCGACGGCAACGCCCGGCGCATCGGCGACCTCGGCGGCCGCGAACAGCGCATCGCCGCCGTTGTCGCCGCTGCCGGCGAGCACCAGCACCCGCCCGCCCGCTCCACCCAGCTCTTCGGCGACGAGCGCGGCGAGGGCCGTCGCTGCTCGGCGCATCAGGGGTTCACCGGCCTCCAGAAGGGGCTTCTCCGCCGCCCGCACCTGCGCCGCGGTGTATGTCGGCACGCGCGACGCCGGTGCACGGTCAGCCATGGGAGCCCGCCCGCTCCTTCTCCTCTTCGGCCCGCGCCACGGATAATTCGTCCGTGGCCAGGCGGACACTCAGCTCGGCGCGCTTCACGCGACGCTGCGCGAAGGTCGACGCGCCGAATCGGGCGCTAACGCGGTCACTCTCCTCATCGACGCTGGTGATGATGTACGCACCCGCGAGCAGGATGACCTGCGCGGACAGGTTGAACCACAGCAGCAGTGCGATCAGCGATGCGAATGAGGCCAGCAGAGGGTTCGACGACGCCCCGCCGACGAACAGGCTGGACAGCTGCTGCAGCACCAGGAGTCCGATCGCGCCGTAGAACGTGCCGGGCAGCAGGGCGCGCAGTGACGGCTTCACACCGGAGAGGGTGCGGAAGAGCACTGCGATCGCGGCGGCGTCCAGGAGGAAGACGAGGATGACCGAGACGGCGCGCGTGCCGATCACCGTGACGGGGTTGCCTTCGGAAAGCCCGAGGAGATCGCTGAGTGCCCCGATGCCGGCGTTCGCGAAGAACGTGAGAAGGGCGGACGCCGCGAAGGCCGCGCCGATGCCGATGGCGATCACGAAGTTGCGCAGCAGCACCCAGATCCACAGCACGTCGTCGGTGAGCTTGTCTGCGAGAGTGCGGAACGCGGCGCGAAGCGAGCCGATGGCGCCGATCGCGGCGCCGACCAGGGCGATGATCGACAGGACCGTCGCGACCGTCAGGCCGGCGGCGATCTGGATCGATGACGGATCGATGAGGCCGTCTTCGCCGACCAGCCCGGGGATCGCGGCATCCACCGACTCGGTCAGGGCCTGCAGGAGTTCGGGGTTGCCGGCCAGGAACAGCCCGGCGATCGAGAAGCCCAGCAGCACGCCGGCGAAGACGCTGAACAGCGTGCGGTAGGTGACGCTGTCCGCCAGGATGGGCCCGCGGTGCTCGCTGTAGAGCAGGAACGCGCGGACGGGTTTGCGTTGCAGTGCCCACGCGATGATGCGCGCGATGAAAGCAGCCATGCCCTCGAGGGTATCGGCCGGCTGACGCGCACCGGCGCCCTTGACAGTCGCACCGAGCGCGCGGACTACACGCCGGACGGCCAGGACGTCACGTTCGGCAGCGCTGCCATGGCGATGGCCACCCATGCCCCCCCGAGCATGGCCGGGCCGAATGCGATGCGGGATCGGCGGTCCGCACGCCGCAGCAGGATCAACGCGATCGCCTGGGCGCCGCCGATCAGGAACGCCGCGGCGGTTCCGATCACAAGCCCACCCCACCCGATCCAGCCGAAGTACAAGCCGAGCAGACCGGCGAGCTTCACGTCGCCGCCGCCGAGGGAGGCCGGGCTGGCCAGCCGCATCGCGAAGAAGCACGCGAACAGGATCGCCATGCCGGCGACCGCTCGCAGCAGCCGTGCCGGGTGCCCGTCGAGGGTGGACGCCGCAGCGAACAGCAGCAGGGCGACCGCGTAGCCCGGCAGCACGACGCGGTTGGGCAGCCGGTGCGCGCGCAGGTCGATGATCACCAGGACGATGCTGAGGACGCCGAGATAGGCGAAGGCTGCCCCCGCCAGCACGAGGGACGCAACTGCGCCGGTCATGACGTCCGAGCGTAACGCGTCGGCGGCTCCGGCAGCCTGGGCGGAGCAGTGCTGTGGATAATCCGCGCACCCGCGACCAGCCCGTGGGTCAGCCGTCCAGGACCTCGAGCCGCGCCGTCACAGGTCCACCTTCGACGAGCGACTCGGCGTCGCGGACCGCGCGCTTCAGCGGCAGCACGTACGCGCCCCCCGCGCCCGGGAAGATCGACGTCGACCACTGCGACGTTCCCACCCGGGCGCGCACCCGGACGGATCCGAAGCCGCGATGCGGACGGGGGATCTCCCGGATCTGGGCGCTCAATTCGGGTGGGACCGCGACGAAGAACCACGCCGCGTCCTCGCGGGCATCCCAGCGGAACACGTCACCGTCGAACTCGACGATCACGCGTCCGGGCCCCGAACCTGCTCCGTCATCACGTACACGAGGGCCACCCTAGCCAGGCCTACCGACCGAAGCCCGGCGCCCAGTCCTCATCGCTGGGCGTCCAGCCATCGTCCCCGATGGCGGAACCGGGGGCGCGCCCGCCATCCAGATCGCGGCGCTTCCACGCGGCGCCCTCCGGCCAGCTCGCCGCGAACGTCGGCACCACCCGCCAGACACGGCGCCACAGACCGCGCTGCGTGACGAGCGGACGCGCCGAGACCGGCATGCGCAGCGCGGGATCGAACCGCACGCCGTCGGCGGGGCGCAGGCGGATGGTGAGGTCGAGGTCGTCGTGGATCCTTCCGTTGGTGCGGTCGACCACGTCCCGCACCCGTTCCCACACGCGGGTGCGCATCGCGAAGTTGGACCCGAAGACCAGCGGGATGCCGAGCCACTTCTTGATCCAGAAGTGACCGCCGCCGATGTACCAGTGCTCGCCGAGATAGCTGACGAGTGGGCCCGCGCCGTAGAACTCCGCTCCCCCGGTCAGCACGCCCAGGTGAGGATCAGCCACGAAGGCGCGCACGAGCCGGGCGATCCAGTCCGGGTGCGGGCGGGAATCGGCATCCAGCCGCGCGATGATGTCCGTGTCGGGCAGGGCCTCGTCATACCCGCGGGCGGCAGCCGGCCAGATCCCGATACTGGTCTCGACGAACACCTCCGCGCCGAACGACCGGGCCACCTCGGCCGTGGCATCGGTGCTGGCGTTGTCCACCACGATCACACGATCGGCGGGGTGCGTCTGGGCAGCCAGCGCCTCGAGGCACGAACGCAGATACTCCGCATCATTGCGGCAGGGCACGACCACCGTGACGCGGGGCGAGAGGGACACGGCACTCACCATACTCCCGGGACGGGGTCGCCTGCCGAGGACGCAGCCGGGTCGGTCCGCGCCGCCCCGCGCACGAGGAGGCGCAGGAGCCGCCGACCGCCATCGCGCCGAGGGGATCGCCGCGGTGTACCCGGCCGGGTCTACTCTCAGTGCATGGACCCGGGAGCGGAACGGGCGGACGGGCTGCGGATCGTGCCCGCCAACGAGGCGTCGTGGGAAGACCTCCAGGCGATCCTGACCGGGCCGGCCCGCCGATGCCAGTGCCAGCGCCAGCGCCTCGGCGATCACGACTGGTGGCATCTGCCGGAGTCCGAACGCGGCGCCATCCTCCGTGCCGAGACCCACTGCGACGACCCGCGAGCGACCGAGACGATCGGCATCGTGGCGTACGTCGACGGCGATCCGGCGGGCTGGTGCGCGGTCGACGCCCGAGGCGTCTTCGGGCGCCTGCGCGGTTCGCCCGTGCCGTGGAAGGACCGCGATGAAGACAAGGAGGACGAGTCAGTCTGGGCGATCGCGTGCCTGATCGTGGCCAAGGAACACCGCCATCAGGGTCTGACGTACCCGCTCGTCGCGGCAGCGGTCGAGTATGCCCGCGCGCGCGGAGCCAAGGCGGTCGAAGGCTATCCGCTGCTCACCGGCGGCAAGCAGGTCATCTGGGACGAGATGAGCGTGGGTGCCGTCGGTCCGTTCCTCGCGGCAGGGCTCGCGGAGATCTCGCACCCGACGAAGCGACGGCTGGTGATGAGAGTCGATCTGTGACCGCACGCGCGGCGCGTCACCAGAGCGGGTGGGTGGCCTCGCGCAGGCGACGGTCGTAGACCTCGTGGACGAGTGCGTCGAACGCCGCGACGTCGAAGTCCGCGTCCAGCAGAGCCGCAGCATCCGCATTCGACACCGCTTGCTGGACGTTGCGCGCCCCCGGGATGACGGTGGTCACCCCGGACTGCGAGGAGATCCAGGCAAGTGTCGCGGCCGGGAGCGAGACACCCTCCGGCAACGCCGCGGTTAGCTCCGCTGCCGCGGCGAGCCCGATCCCGTAGTCCACACCTGAGAACGTCTCACCGCGATCGAACGCCTCACCGTGACGGTTGAAGCTGCGGTGGTCGTTCTCGGCGAACGTCGTCGCGGCGGTGTACCTGCCCGAAAGCAGACCGGACGCCAGCGGAACACGCGCGAAGATCGAGACGCCGGCGGCCGCCGCCGCGGGCAGCACCTCATCGAGCGGCTTGAGCCGGAACGGGTTGAAGATGATCTGCACGTTCGTCACGTTCGGCCACGCGATCGCCGCGAGCGCCTGCGCGCATGTCTCCACCGAGACCCCATACGCGCGGATCGCGCCCTCGGCGACGAGCGCATCGAGCGCGTCGTAGGTCGCAGCATCCTCGATCACCGTGGACGGCGGGCAGTGCAGCTGGACCAGGTCCAAGGTCTCGACGCCCAGATTGGCGCGCGAGCGGGCAGTCCAGGTACGGAAGTTCTCGAGGGAGTAGTTCTCCGGCTCCTGAGCGGCGCGCCTGCCCATCTTCGTGGCGACCGTAATCTCGGGGGTCGGGCGGTCGGCAAGGAACCGGCCGATCAGGGACTCGCTGCGTCCATCGCCGTAGACGTCGGCGGTGTCGAACAGGGTGACGCCCCGATCGGCGGATACTGCCAAGACGGCGAGCGCGTCATCCTCGCTGACCGATCCCCAGTCCGAGCCCAGCTGCCATGTCCCCAACCCGATGGCTGAGACGTCGTGGCCGGTGCGGCCGAGCGGTCGCTTCTGCATGAGGATCCCCCTTCGCCCGCGCCGGTGCGCAGCCTCTCCAGCATGCCATGGCCGAGGTCGGGGACCCTGGTGCTTGTGTGGCGCTCAGCTCTCGCAGTTGGCGAGTTCGGTCTCGGCGAGGGGCTTTCCGTCCTGGATGACGTAGGTGACCCAGAGGATCACATCGGTGTCGCCCTCGTTGCGCCCCTCGTGCGGATAACCCGCACCCTCGATGATCGACTCCCCCGTCTTGTAGACGCGCACGCCGCCGGGGTGCGTCTCCGAATAGTGGGTGAGCGCACCCGCCTGCACGACCGCGATCAGCTGCCCGTAGTGGCAGTGTTCGCCGGTTCCGGCTCCCGGTTCGATGGTGATCTCGCGGAAGGTGACCCCCACTCCCGCCGCGCCCCCGTCGACGGCGACCTCCACCGCCTCGGCTTGGTCCCCCGTGGCGACATCGACGGCGCTGACCTTCGGTGCCACGGTTTCGGATGCGCCCGGCGCCGCGCTTCCACAGGCAGCGATGGCCAGTGCCATCGCCGCGCCGACGGCGATCGCCGCCGCCCGTCTGAAATGCCTCGTTGCCCGCTTCACGGTTACCCCCACGTCGTACCTCTGCGAACGCACGACCCCGCATGTGCGTCCTTGGACCCTAGCGGGAAACGACGCCCACCCGAGCGCACGGCCGCCAGGAACACGGCGGTGAGCATAACGCTTGGGTATCGAAGAGCTACCGGGGTGACTGGTGAGCAGAATGCCGATATCGCATCGATAGCATCAGCAACATGACACGAACTTCCTGGAAAGCACGAGCAGTCGGGATCGGCATCATCGGAGCGCTCACCGCAGCTCTTGCAGCATGCGGTGGACCCGGCGGAGTTGCGGCCCCGAGCGCACCCGTCCCGGCGAACACGATGTGGTCCGGCACGACGATGCCCGACCCGGTGCCGGAGGAGAACGTCGTCCTGAGCGTGCCCAAGGACATGTACCGTCATGACGGTGCCCCCACGGAGTGGTGGTGGCACACCGGCACGCTTCGCGCCGGCGACCGGGTGTTCGGATTCGAAATCAACGCCGCCTCGTTCGTGGGCCAGGACTTCGCGATGACGCAGGTCTCGCTGGCCGACGTCGAGAACGAGCGCCACTACCAGCGCACCCAGGTGTACGGGCCGTCCCCGATCGGCGTCTTCGATGTCGCGAACTGGGCAGAGGGCGATCCCAAGAAGGACTGGTACGCCAAGCTCGGCGATCCCAGCTGGGCGGTCGGTGGTTTCAGCGTGACCGACCCGGGTTCCGGATACACCAAGGCCCCCGACGTCAAGATCGAGGGCGACGGGTCGGATGCCTCGGGCGTCGCGATCCTGGATGACGACGGCGGCGTGGCCCAGATCGTCCTGCTTCAGCCGGGTACCGGCTACACCACGACACCGACCGTGACCCTCAGCGGAGGCGACGGGACGGGCGCGACCGCAGTCGCCGTCCGCAGCTACGTGTCGATGACGGCACCGCAGGCCGACCCGACCCAGAACATCGCCGTGCAGTCGCTGCTGGTCGACAACGAGACGCTCGAAGAGGTCGAGTTCGATCTCACCTTCTCGCAGCAGGGGCGGCCCCTCTACGTCTGGGGCACGGGCATCGACCCCACTTCCACGACACAGGACCTGACCAAGGACAACTACTACTTCTCGTACACCCGCCTCGCGGCATCCGGAACGATCACTGTCAACGGCGAGCAGTTCGCCGTCGAGGGCACCACCTGGATGGATCACGAGTACGGCTACTTCGGCGGCAAGACATCCGACGCGCGGGTGCGCTGGCTCCTGCAGGACATGCAGCTGGACAACGGGTACACGATCTCCAACGCCGGCATCATCGGCGAAGGCTTCAAGCCCCAGATCGGAGTCTCGGTGGACGCCTACGCGACTCTGCAGGATGCCGACGGCAACCTCTACTACGTCGCCAGCACGGTCACCCCGGTCGGCGAGCTGTGGACCAGCCCGGAGACCGGAAACGGCTACGCCCAGCAGTTCCGCGTACAGATCCCCTCCTTCGATGCGGACATCACCGTGACGACACGACTGCAGGACCAGGAGTTCTCGGTGAGCGGGTCCCCGCTCTACGAGGGAATCGCAGATCCCGAGGGGATGATGCTCGGAAAGCCCGTCTCCGGCGACGCCTGGATCGAGCAGGCGTTCTGACGATCGATGCGCGGAAAGGGTCGGCCTTCGGGTCGGCCCTTTCCTCGTTCTGCGGCTCGGGTCCCTGCGGGAGACGGCCGTCGTGACGGTCAGCCGATGATGCCGGCGGCCCGGGCCGGTGCAGCGTACGCCGCCGCGAGGGTCCGGACCGTCTCGTGCGCGTTCAGGCCGCTCGGGTTGGGCAGCACCCACAGCTCCGCCTCCGCGATCCGCTCCGGCTGGCGACCCTGACGCGCCTCAGGATGGTCGAAACCCTGCCGGTACGCGGTCAGGCCGACGACGGCGACGACGCCGGGACGCCATCGCGCGATGTCTTGGACGAGCCGCGCTGCCCCGTCACGAAGTTCCTGTCGCGTGAGTTCGTCGGCCCGCGCGGTGGCGCGGGGAACGATGCTCGCAATGCCGATGCCCGAGTCGAAGAACATGGCGCGGTCCTCGGCCGGCATGCCGGCATCCGGAATACGCGGCATCCGGGGGATGATCCCGGCGGCCACGAGCGCGGGGTAGAACCGATTGCCCGGGCGCGCGAAGGGCGTGCCCGTGGCCGCCGTCCACAGGCCGGGATTGATCCCGACGAAAAGCAGGCGCGGGTGCGGTGGAACGAACTCCGGGATGCTGCGGTCGCGGAACGACTCCAGCTCGGCGCGTGTGAATCCCATCAGCGGTGCTGCTCGTCGTTGCTCATGTCATCCGTCCCGCCTGCCCGCCCGGCGTCTGCGCTGAACCCCGCGGATCGCCCGCCGGGCACGCCCGATCGTGCCACGAGCCAGGCGCGCGCGCGAGCCGGCGCGCGAGCGGCCGGCATCCGAAGGTCGAATCCGCGCAGCCACTCGACTGACGTGCGGTCCCTGGCAAGACTGGGCCCGCACGCGCGTCAGCTGGAGATGCTCGTGGACGGCTTCCCCGACTTCGGCGTGGATGTACCCGGCGCGGACTACGGCGCGATCGCACGCGCGGTGGGGTTCCACAGCGCGCGCATCCAGGACCCGACACAGCTGCGCGACGCCGTATCGGCGGCGCTCGCGGACCCCGGCCCTGCGCTGGTCGACATCGTCACGGACCACGCGCGCTGTCGCTGCCGCCCGCGATCACGGGAGAGCAGGTCCGCGGATTCGCGCTGGCGATGTCCAAGATCGTGCTGCGCGGCGGCGCGGCTGAGGCGGTCGCCATGGCCCGGTCCAACATCCGCCACCTGCGCGGGCTCTGAACCGGGCGGGCGCGCCGGCGGGGCGCGTCAGCGGGGTCGACACGTCGTCCGGCGATCACCCTTCAGGATGACGGGACGTTCGAGGAGGTCATCCGCGCGGACGACGACACCGACGTGCGCGGCGGCGAGGCTGGAATCATGAACCCCTCAGTGCTGCACGCCAGCGGACTCACGAAGACCTACGGATCCACCACCGCGCTCGCGGGCGTTGATCTGACCATCCTGCGTGGGGAGTCGGTGGCGGTCATGGGGGCGTCCGGCTCCGGCAAGACGACCCTTCTGCACGTGCTCGCCGGCATAACCGCACCCGATGCGGGTCGGGTGTCGTTCTCCCCCGCGGCCGGTGGCGCCATGGATGTCACCGCGCTGGGCGAGGGGGGACGATCGAAGCTGCGGAGGGAGAACTTCGGCTTCGTCTTCCAGCAGGGTCTGCTCA
Organism: Microbacterium sp. zg.B48; assembly: GCF_024623505.1. Classification (NCBI taxonomy): domain Bacteria; kingdom Bacillati; phylum Actinomycetota; class Actinomycetes; order Micrococcales; family Microbacteriaceae; genus Microbacterium; species Microbacterium sp. zg.B48. Next base: position 90,075 of record NZ_JANJFE010000010.1, on the reverse strand, counting down.
TCCCTGAGCTGACCGCGGTGGAGAACGTCGCGATCGCCCTCATGATCACCGGGCGCGGCCGCGCCGAGTCTGTGGAGCGCGCCATGTCGTGGCTCACCGCCCTCGGCCTGGCGGGGATGGAGACCCGCCGTATCGGCGAGCTGTCCGGCGGGCAGGCGCAGCGCGTCGCCACCGCACGCGCGCAGGTCACCGGCGCCGAAGTCGTCTTCGCCGACGAGCCCACCGGCGCGCTGGACTCCCGCACGTCCGGGGAGGTCATGGATGCGCTCCTGTGGGCGACCACCGAACAAGGACGCACGCTCGTGGTCGTGACGCATGACGCCGACGTGGCCGCCCGCTGCTCACGCACCCTCTCGGTGCACGACGGCCGACTGGTCGGCGCCGGGGTGTCGGCATGAACCCCCGTGTCCTGATGATGCTGCTGCGGCCGACCGCGGGGCAGCACGACGTGCTCGTGCTGCCCGTGGTGGCGTTCGCGACGGTCAGCGCCATGGTGCTGACCGTCGTCGGCGGCGCGCAGTCGTTCTGGAGGTGGACGGACGCCGAAGCGCCGATCTATCACGTCCTGGCCGCGATGGCGATCGTCCTGCTCGTCGTGCCCCTGGTGGCATTGGGCGGAGCCGCCGCGAGGCTGTCCGCCCGGCGACGCGACGAGCGGCTCTCCACCCTCCGTCTGCTGGGAGTCTCGCCGGCGGGCGTCGTGGTCGCCACCGTCGCGGAGTCCACCATCGTCGCCGCGGTCGGCGTGGTGGCCGGACTCCTCGTCCACCTGCTGCTGGTGCCGCTGGTGGGTCTGGTGTGGTTCCGGGGCGCGGCGCTCGGCGCGGGGTCCGTGCTGCTGCCGGCATCGTCCGTCCTCGGGATCGCGACCGCGATCGTGCTGCTGGCCGCGGCCAGCGCCGCCGTCGGCCTGCGCACAGTCGTCATCTCGCCGCTCGGTGTCCGCACCCGAGCGGTGACCGAGAAGCCGCACTGGATCCGCGTGGTCATCACTGTCGGCGCGCTCGCCGGGGCTTTCATCCTGATCTCCATCGTCCCCGGCGCTGCGAGCATGCTGCCGACGATCGTCGTGCTGTCCATCGTGTTCGGGATCGCTTTCGCGGTGCTCAACGTGATCGGGCCGTGGGCGATCGGCGTGCAGGCACGCAGACGGCTGAGCCGCGCCGACCGGCCGGACCGCCTGCTCGCCGCCCGCACCGTCATGGAGTCGCCGAAAGCGGCCTGGCGTCAGGTCAGCGGGATCGCGATGGCCAGCTTCATGGCGGTGTTCGCCGGTGCCGCGGTCTCAGCCCTGGATGTCATGGGCAGCGGATCAGCGGAGGATCTCGTGCTCGCCGCCGACATCCGCACCGGCGTGGTGATCGTCCTGGTCGCATCGTTCCTCATGGTGGCGGCATCCGTCGGTGTCAATCAGGCTGCCGAGATCCTCGACCGTCAGGATTTGCACCGCAGCCTGCACCGCCTGGGCATGCCGATCGCGACCGTCGAGCGAGCCCGACGCAGCGCCATCATGAGCCCGCTGCTGTTCACCGCGATCGGATCCGCGCTGTGTGCCGGTGTTCTGATCTTCCCCCTGCTCGGGGTCGCCCTGATCACCGCTCCGGTCTCGCTCATCACGATCGCCACAGTCGTGGGCGCGGGCATCGGAACCGTCTGGCTGAGCACCCGGGCCACCCGGCCGATCCTTCGGCGGGCGTTCATCGAGGTGTGAGCGTCGGTTCCCGGAGCCCGCGGCGGACGGCGACCCTCCGACCGTGTTCTGGATCCGAAGGTCTAAATCCCGTGATCGGTCCAGGTGGACGGCGACGGCTCGGAATCGGTCTGGGCGACCAGTTGCAGGGCAGCCGTCAAACGGCGGATCCGGCTGAGGGCGTCCGGATCGCGCAGTTCGTCAGAATCCGTGTCGACGTCCTGGGCCACGATCTGGCTGGCCGGCCCCAGCAGGAAGGTCGCGGCCCCCAGTGAGCCGTCCGCGTTGAGGATCGGAATCTCGACCGTCCCGGCAGTGTCTTCCTCTGCCAGACGCCTGCTGTACTCCATCAACGCGAGCGCGATGTCATCGCCCGTGACGTATTCGCCGCCCGCATAGAGGATCGCCTTCATGAATCCTTTATATAGGGCGAAAGAATCTCCCCTCTCACCCCTTGCCACAGCGCCCGAACCAAGCTAGTCGTCCGAGTCACGACCATCGCGTTGAAAAGCTGACGGGTGCACCGGCGACGGCGGTGCGGACTACCTGATCGGGCGCTGTCAAGCCCCTCAACCTGCACCCCGGCGGCGACTTACCGTGACCGGACCAGGAGAGGAGACCGAAATGACCAAAGCACGCGACATCATGACCCCGGACCCCCGCTGCATCGGCGAGAACGAGACGCTGGTCGACGCGGCCCGGCTGATGGCGGAGCTCGACGTGGGCGCGCTTCCCATCTGCGGTGAAGACCAGCGTCTGAAAGGGATGCTCACAGACCGGGACATCGTGGTGAAGTGCCTGGCCCAGGGAGGCGACCCGGCGCAGACGCGCGCAGGTTCGCTCGGGGAGGGCAAGCCGGTGACGATCGGCGCCGATGACGACGTACGCGAGGCGCTGACGACGATGGAGAACCATCAGGTGCGTCGCCTGCCGGTGATCGACGGACATGATCTGGTGGGCATGATCAGCCAGGCGGACATCGCGCTGTCGCTCTCGGCCACGGAAACGGGCGAAACCGTCGAAGCGATCTCGGAGTGAGGGGCGAGAGACCATGAGCAGCCCAGCATCGGATCCACGGAGCCCCGGCGCTTCCCGCTACGACGCCGGCACCGGCGGCGCGGCTCCTGCGGGCCAGGACGACGCTGTTCACCGCGATGTCCTCGCCCGCGAGCAGGAGCGCTTCGGCGGCTTCAAGTTCGGTTCGGCATTCTTCGGATGGCTGACCGCGACCGGCACCGCCGTGCTCCTGAGTGCGCTCGTGGGCGCCGTCGGCACTGCCGTCGGATTCAGCACCGGATCCACCGTTGAGGAGGCAGCCGACGTCGCGGCCGAGAACACCGGGGTCGTGGCGGTCGTCAGTGCGGTGGTCCTGGGCATCGTGCTGCTCATCGCCTATTTCGCCGGCGGATATGTCGCGGGTCGGATGGCCCGTTTCAGCGGTGTGAAGCAGGGACTCGCAGTATGGATCTGGTCCGTGGTGATCGCGCTCGTCGTGGCGCTGGTGACGGCCGTGGTCGGCAGCCAGTGGGACATCCTCGCTGCGCTGGACACGTTCCCGCGGATCCCGTTGACCGCGGAGACCGCGACGCTCACCGGCATCCTCACCGCCGTGGGTGCGGCGATCGTGGCACTGGTCGGCGCGGTCCTCGGCGGGATGGCCGGCATGCGTTACCACCGACGGGTGGACCGCGTGGGTCTCGGCGAGGCCTGACCGATCGATTCGGTCGGTCCGACGCCCTGCGGCGAGAGGCGAGGCTCAGACCAGACCGTCGGTCACGAGGCGATAGACGTCGGCGGCGACCGCGCCCGGATCCATACCGTGGGTGACGAGCTGGATGCCGGCGCCGAGCACGCCCTGGACCAGCATCGTGGTCGATTCGCTGCGGGGTACGCCGAGGTCCCGCAGTACCCTGACGACGGGCCGCAGCAGTGCTGCGTGCAGCACCATGAGGTCTTCTCGGCTGCTCGGGCTGAGGTCGGCTTCGCGCAGGGCTCCCGCGATCGCGTGCCTTCCGTCAGCGGTCATCGCCATGGTGGCGTCGATGAACCGCCGCAGCTCGGGCAGACCTGGCTCGACCCCGGCCAGTTGCTGTTCGATCTCGGCATCCCACCGCTCGATCGCGTCGATCGCGATCGACACGACGAGGTCGTCCTTCGTCGCGAAGTAGTCGTAGAAGCTCGATCGGGCAAGCCCCGCGCGCTCGCACACGCTGCGCGGCGTGACCCCGGAGAGGCCGGACTCGACAAGCACAGCCTCGCCCGCTCGCAGAAGCGCTGCGCGTTGCGCGGCGCGATGCTCGGCCACGGTCCGCGCAGAGATCTTGGGCATCCCGCCATTATGGGCCCGGGCCGGTGGCCCACGATCGTTCGAGGCCGCGGGTTCGCTAGCGCCAGACCGTCGCCAGCAGCACGTTCAGCACGGTGAGTCCACCGATGCTGGCCAGGACCCACGTGGCGACCGTCTCACGCTTGCGGTTGACCAGAGCGATCACGATGATCGCGATGAGGACGACGAGTTTGACGGTGATCTTGACGTTGTTCACTTCGTGGCCCAGCGGATACAGCAGGCCGACCAGCAGGATTCCGGTGACCAGCATCGTCCAGGCGCCGTGCATCATCGCCGGAAGCACCCGCGCCCTGCCCGCCCGCATCGCACCGATCTGGTAAAGGACGCCGCCTAACAGGGCGACGACACCCATGATGTGCAAAGCAAGGACGACGTTCTTGAGGATCTCCATGCCCCTCAGCTTACCGACACTATGTCGGCTTATTTTCCACCGCCACAGCGGCAGTCAAGCGGGTCGTACCCCGGCGGATCGGCAACGGCGCGGCGGGGCAACTCCAATCCCGCATGCCAGGACCGTGACGGTCGGTGACGCGGGCCATGCGCTTGCCCACGAGCGTCCCGCGCCCGTAGCGCCGCACGGACGTCGCACGTCGCGGAACCGACGCTCAGATCGGCTGAATGAGGGTCGGATCCTGCGGATCGACGGTGCGGGTGTTGTTGACCTTCCGGTCCACCTCGTACTGGTCGATCGTGGCGGCGACCTTCTCCGACTCCGCGGTGAGCAGCTCGACCATCCGCTGCCTGCCGGCGTCGTCGAGCTTGCCGGGGTCCAGGTAGTCGCTCCACACGTCCGGCTCGAGGAAGACCGGCATGCGGTCGTGGATCTCCCCGGATGCGTCCCGGGCCGGGCGGGTGATGATCGCCGCTGACACCTCCCACCGGTCCTCGACCTTGCGAGCCGTGTAGATGCCCGCGGCGGCGAGCAGATCGCCGCGCGTGGGATGGAGGAAGTGCGCCTGCTTGCGGCCGGGTTCGCCGGTCCACTCGTAGTAGCCGATCATCGGGATCAACGCGCGCGACGAGGCGAACGCACCCTTCCACAGGCCATTGGTGGTGACCGTTTCGATGCGGGCGTTGAAGTTCGGGCGCTTGGAGTCCTTCATGAAGGCGGGGTGGAAGTCCCACACGGCCTCGTCGATCGTCCGCCGCACTTCGCCGCTGTCCTCGTCGACGCGTTCGCGCACCATCAGGATGGGATTGGTCGGCGCGAGGGAGTAGCTCGGCCGCCAGTCGCGGAAGTCGCCCCCATCGGCGACGAACTCCTCGATCAGCTCGTTGGTCTCCTTGTTCATCGCAAATCGCCCGCACATGCCACCAAGGTACGCGGCCGAGGCGATTTGCGTCCGGCATCCTGCGCGTCTTCAGGACCCGCCCGATGCCAGTGCCGGATCAGCCGCTGGTGCTTCCCTCGGTGCGCAGTGCCCGCAGCAGGAACCCGCGGAACAGGAGCTCCTCGACGAACCCGACCGCCGCAACTGCCCGACGGCATCGCCGATGTTGACGGCGACGATGTAGATCGCAATCCCGATCACCGCGTGCCAGACCGGCTGGGTGTCCTGCAGCTTCCGAATCCGAGTCCTCCGATGGGTCAGGAGCACGAAGCCTTCGTCCTCAGGCTGGACCTCGCGCAATGGCGCAGACGGGCCCTCTCGCCCGACGCGGGGCCGCGGCCGCGCCTAACACCTTCATGCACCGGACTCAATCCCCTGCTGCTGCGTCCCGTGGCCCCCCTACCGTCGTTGACGACGAGGAGCATGGTTGGCGCGTCCCGACCGCACCGCCTCCCCCGCGCGCACGGCGAGCACGCTGGGCAGCTCACCGAGCATCACCGGTAGGGCGAAGAACCGATCGAATCGTGACCGGGGCTCGCAGAGATGAGAGGAAGACGAACCCGTGGCCGAGCAGCAGAGAACCGTGTCGAATGTGATCGTCGATCGCCTGCGCGAGTGGGGTGTGTCGCGGGTGTACGGCTACAGCGGTGACGGCATCAACGGCGTGCTGGAGGCCATCCGGCAGTCCGGCGGCCAGGTCCAGTTCGTCCAAGCGCGGCACGAGGAGAACGCGGCCTTCATGGCTGTCGGCGAGGCAAAGTATGCCGGTGGGGTCGGCGTGGTCGTCTCGACTCAGGGTCCGGGCGCGGTGCATCTTCTGAATGGCCTCTACGACGCCAAACTCGACCGGGTGCCGGTGGTCGCGCTCATCGGGCAGCAGCACCGCAGCGTCCTGGGATCCGGCTACATGCAGGAAATCGACCTGCGCACACTTTTCTCCGATGTCGCGGCGCAATACACCGTGGAGGTTTCCAGCGCCGAACAGGTGCCCATGGTCATCGACCGGGCGTTCCGCGCGGCGCTCGGATCGCGCTCACCGGCCGTGGTCATCCTCCCTCACGACGTGCAGTCCGAGCCCGCCCCCGAACGTCCTCACGAACACGGCATCGTGCCGAGTGAGGTGACTTTCGACGAGCCCCGCGTTCGCGCGGCCGCTGACCGCGTCGCCGCCGCCGCCGATCTGCTCTCGTCCGCGCAGCGCCCGGCGTTCCTCATCGGTCAGGGCGCCGGCGGCGCGGTCGAGGAGGTCCAGGCGCTGGCCGAGCACCTCGGCGCGGCCGTCGTCTCGAGTCTGCTCGGCAAGCCGTTCGTCGACGAGCGACTGCCTTTCGCTGCGGGAACCATGGGACATCTGGGGACGACCGCGAGCGCGCAGGTCTTCGCCGAGTGCGACGCGTTGCTCATCGTGGGGTCCAATGACCCGTGGACGGAGTTCTACCCGGCGCCCGGGCAGGCCAGAACCGTGCAGATCGACATCGATCCGCGGATGATCGGCAATCGCAGTCCCGTGGATGTCGGGTTGGTGGGAGACGCCGCGTCCACCCTTCGTGCGCTTCGCGAAGCGACTCCGGCGGTGTCGAATGGGACGGCCTGGACCGACCGCGTGCACGAGGTCGTTCGCAGATGGCGGGCGATCAGCGCCGAACGGGCGGCCGTGGAGGCGGACCCGCTCAATCCTGAAGCGGTCATGCGTGCGCTGAACGACCATCTGCCTGACAACGCCCGCGTCGCCTTGGATGTCGGAAGCGTCGTCTACTGGTACGCCCGGCAACTCGTGCTCCCGCGGGGAGTGCCCGCGCACGTCTCCGGAACGCTTGCCAGCATGGGCTGCGGCATCCCCTATGGGATCGCGGCGAAGCTCACGGCGCCCGACCGGCCGGTGCTGGTCCTCTCCGGGGACGGCGGCATGCAGATGAGCGGTTTGGCAGAGCTGGTCACGGTCTCCTCACGCTGGCGGGAGTGGGCCGATCCCCGGTTCGTCATCGCCGTGTTCGACAACGGCGACCTCGCCGAGGTGAGCTGGGAGCAGCGCGAGATGGAGGGCGCGCCGCGATTCGACGCCAGCCAGGATCTCCCGTCGGTGCCGTACGACGAATACGCTCGTCTGCTCGGGCTGGCCGGTGAGCGGGTATCCAGCCGAGACGATGTGGATGACGCATGGAGACGCGCGTGGGCTGCCGACCGCCCGTGCGTGCTGTCGATTCGCAGCGATCCCGCCACTCCGATGCTGCCCCCACTGGCGGCAGCATCGGAGAAGCTCGACCAGATGCGGTCATCACTCCGCGCCGAGGAGGACCTGGGTGGACGTCACGCTGCCCGGGCGCGTCTTCTGTTGGAGAGGTACATCGAGATCGAGAAGCTCGGCGGCGGCACCGAGATCCCAGACCACACCTAGGTGGATTCGGGAGCCGGCTGACAGCATCCGGGATGTCTCCGCTCGATCGGGTGGCCGGAGTTTCACCTCCGGCAACGGCGCCGGATAGGGCCAGGATGTCGGCATCCAGGATCCGAGAACGCAGCGCCGGCCAATCGTCGCCTGGGCCCATGTCGGCCTCCACGCCGGGCTTGACCTCGTCATCGACGACGCGCACCAGTCCGGTGTCCGCCCCTTCGCCTTCCCGTGCGGCGCGCACCTCCCTGGCCAGACGGTCCGTGCTCGATTGCGGATAGCGCAGTCTTCGTGCGCCGTCAATCCCCGCGACCTGGCCGGGCGACGGCAGCATCCTGAGGATGCACACCCGACCCGGAGAGGACGAGATGACACGCGACCAGTACACCTTCACCAATCCCGCCGAACTGTACGCCGACTTCGAGCCCGAGCAGCAGTCTCAGCCCGAGCCCGGCCTGGACGCGGAGCTGGAGCCGAAAGCCGATCTGGGCGAGACGACGTATCGCGGCACCGGCCGCCTGACCGGACGCAAAGCCCTGATCACCGGCGCCGACTCCGGGATCGGCGCCGCGACCGCGATCGCCTTCGCTCGGGAGGGCGCAGACGTGGCCATGTCCTACCTTCCGGAAGAGGAGAAGGACGCCCGACGAATAGCGTCCATCCTCCAGGACGCCGGGGCGAACGTGCTGACGCTGCCGGGTGATCTCCGCGACCCCGACTACTGCCGAAGCCTGGTCGACAGGGCCGTGAGCGGGCTCGGCGGCCTGGACATCCTGGTCAACAACGGCGGCAAGCAGGTCTACAACGAGGACCTCACGACGCTCACGGACGAGCAGTTCGACGACACCTTCAAGACCAACGTGTATGCGATGTTCTGGATCACCAAAGCCGCCTTGCCTCATCTGGCCGCCGGCGCCACGATCATCAACACGACCTCCGTTCAGGCCTACAAGCCGTCCGAGATCCTGGTCGACTACGCCTCGACCAAGGCGACCATCAACACGTTCACCAAGGCGCTCGCCCAGCAACTCGCGCCGAAAGGCATCCGGGTCAACGCCATCGCGCCGGGGCCGATCTGGACCCCCCTGCAGGTGACCGAAGGCCAGCCGCAGTCCAAGATCGCCGAGTTCGGCAAGCAGACGCCCCTCGGTCGAGCCGGCCAGCCGGCCGAACTCGCGCCCGCATACGTCTTCCTGGCATCTGCGGAGTCCAGCTACGTGATCGGCGAGACGCTGAACGTGAACGGCGGCACTCCGACGCCCTGACCCTTCGAGTTCTCGACGCGACGCGACGCTCCGGCGAGAGATGCAGCCGACGCGGACAACCGCGAAGGAGTTCCTCCCCTGGGATTCGTCCAGGTCACGGTTCATCCACGGAGTCGTTTCCCAGGGTCCGCGACGCGTCGGCGGCAACCTCCTCTGACGCAATGCCGTTCCGCAGCGAGATGACCGCGACGACCGCGCAGGCAAGGATACTGCTGAGCCCGCCGCGAATCAGGTTCCTGTGCGGGCGGAGTCACCGTCACCGGGTCGCCGGGACCGTTGCCGAGCTGTTCCTGCCCGAGCTGCTCATCGGCTGACCAACGCGACGTACGCGGGACTCAGTTCGCGCCAACGCTGCATCCAGTCCATCGACGCGGTCCCGGCGATATGAGCGTGCAGGTCTTCCACGTGCGCTTGCCATCCCGCCCCATGGCCGGCGTACTCGGCGAGCGGCAGCCCTCTTTCCTCGATGACGAGCCGAGTGCCGCCGGCGGCCGGGCTGAGCTGAGCCTCCATGACCGTCGCCTGCTCGCCGGGTTGCTGCGTCCGGACCCGCAGGAGGGTCGGGGCGGCGCAGACTTCGATCCGGCCTGTACCGACCCAGCCGCTGGTGAAGGTCGCGTCGAACTCTCCACCGACACGCAGGTCGCCGCTCACCTGGGCGATCCAGCGCGCGAGGCGGTCGGGTTCGGTGATTGCCGACCAGAGGTCATCGATGCCGGTGGCGTAGACGTCTTCGACGCGGACGACTCCCGAACCATTCTCCTCGCGCAGCTCTCCGAGCAGCTTCTGTTCGCTCATCACGATGCCTTTCCTTCCTTCTTGCCTCTGCCGACTTCGGTGTGCAGTGCGTCCATCCGCTGCGTCCAGACAGCGCGGTACGGCGCAAGCCAGTCATCGAGTTCGATGAGTGGCTCGGTGCGCAGCTCGTAGATCCTTCGTTGGGCATCCGCTCGAACTCCGACAAGTCCCGACTCGCGGAGGATTCGAAGGTGCCGGGATACACCTGGCCGCGCGATGGGCACGAGTTCGGCGAGTTCCGTGACAGTGGCGGGGCCTCGGCTCAGTGCATCGAGCAGCGTCCTGCGGTGCGGGTCGCCGATCGCGGTAAGCAGTGCATCCATGCGGCCGAGCGTACACCTCCGTGTACGTACACGTCTAGGTACCTAAGCGGAGTTCTCGGTCTGTTCCGGCCGCGAGTGGGCGACCGACGAAAGGTGTGGTCGCATTCCACTGGCGCGGTTCGCTCAGTGCCGGTTCCTGTTCTGCGTGAGCTCGAACACTGTTGGACCCGCCGCGCGGCGTCAGCGTGCGTCGAGGAGCACGTAGACGGAGGTGACGGTGCTGCCATCGATGATGAGCACATCGCGAACGGTGATGATGGCGGTCCCGCCTTCGGGCCCGAGGTTCCAGCTGTAGGTGACCAGGTCCCGCGCGCCGTGAATGGGGCCGGTCCGGGTGACGACGGCCCTGGGCAGTTGCGCTGAGCGGTGACATCGCGGGGACGGTCCTCTTCCCCGCGGATCACCCGCCGAGGAACTGTTGGAGGGCGGCGTTGACCTCGTCGGCATGAGTCCACAGGAGGCCGTGCGGCGCACCTTCGACCTCGACGTAATCGGCGTCCGGGATGGCCAGACGGAACCTGCGGGCAGTGGCATCGATCGGCAGGATGTTGTCCTTCGTGCCGTGCAGGATCAAGGTCGGCTTGTCGGAAACGCGCACAGCCTCGACGTCACCGCGGAAATCCTCGATCCATGACGGGACGACCGCATACGCGGCGACCGGTGCGCTCGCGATGGCGACGTTCCAACTGCCGGCGACGGCCTCGGGGCTGATGCGGGTGCCGAGGTTCTCGTCCACGTTGTAGAAGTCGTGAAAGAACCGGGTGTACCAGGCGTACCGGTCCTGTTTCGCGGCCGCGGCGATGCCGTCGAACACGTCCTGCGGTACGCCTTCCGGATTATCGTCACCTCGGACGAGGAAGGGTTCGAGCGACGCGAGGAACGCGAACTTCGCGATCCGCTCATGCCCGTACCGACGGACGTATCGGGCAAGCTCCCCGGTGCCCATCGAGAAGCCGACGAGCACGACATCCCGCAGATCGAGGGCTTCCAGCAGCGCATTCAGGTCGGCGGCGAACGTGTCGTAGTCGTAGCCGGAGCTCACCTTCGATGACTGCCCGAATCCGCGACGGTCGTAGGTGATCACGCGGTACCCCCGAGCGAGCAACTCGCGCGTCTGCCTCTCCCAACTGTGACCGTTGAGTGGATACCCGTGGATGAGCACCACCGGTTGGCCCGAGCCCTGGTCCTCGTAGTACAGCTCAATCGGGCCCGTGTTCTCGGTGCCGACCGCGACGTATCCCATGATCTTGTCCTTCCGTCTCGGGTCCGGCAGAATGCGGGCCCCGCGTGCAACCAGACACTCTGTTCTCGGAACACGGTCAAGGCCTCTCGCGGATCACGCCGGCCACGGACCGCGGATCTCTTCCGAGCCCGTTCGTCGGCGTCCACCTGCGCACGGTAGTCCCCGGTGGCACTTACGTAACTTCCACCGACGCCAGTGCCCCGCCCGCGCTGTGATGCTGGCGGAGCACCACTCGACAAGCGCCGAACACCGAGCGCTCCAAGCCCGGACAGGACGCTCAGCGCTCCTGTCACCGTCCGCCCGACAGGTGAACAACTCGTCCCGACACCGGCGGACCGCACCAGAACGGAAACCACCGATGATCGAACAATCCATCCGGGCCCAGTCCGGCAGCGCCACCCCCTCACCGCTCGCCGCGAGCGAATCGCCTTCGGCCCGCCCTCCGGCCACAACGGGCGACCACGAAACGCGGTACACAGCCGGCGTGAGCCTGGCCGCGGTGCTGGGTGGAATCCTCTTGAGCGTGAACCACGCACAACGATCCGTTCTGAGCGACGGCCGCGCGCGCGGCGTGGCCGGAATGCCTCCCGTGCGGTCCGGAGGAAGCTGAGATGACGTGGAGCACACGCGAATTGGCAGACCTCGCCGGCACCACCGTCAACACGGTTCGCCACTACCACCGGCTCGGCCTGCTCGACGAGCCCGGACGCCGGTACAACGGGTACAAGCAGTACGGGGTACAAGATCTTGTCCGGCTCTTGCGGATCCGGCGTCTCGCGGACTTGAGCATGCCGCTGGCTCGGATCCGGCGGGTCTGCGCGGGGGGTGAGAGCACACCGGAGGAGCTGTGGGCGGTGGACGCCGAACTCCAGATGAAGGTCGAGCGTCTGCAGCGCGCACGTGCCGATATCGCCACGATACTTCGCGACAATGCTCCGGCAGACGCACCGGCGGGCTTCGCGTCGGTTGCGTCCCGATTGTCCGAGTCGGACAATGCGATCATCCACATCTACACGCAGCTCTATGACGCGGATGCGATGGCAGACCTGCGGCGCATGGTCGAAGTGGATGCCGATGAGGGCGCGATCGGGAATCAGATCAATGCGCTCGCGCCGGACGCGGACGAGGAGACCCGGCGATGCCTGGCAGAACAGCTCGCTCCCACACTCGCGCAGAACCTCATCGACTACCCGTGGCTGAAGGACCCGTCCCGCCATCTGTCCAAGAGCAAGCACGTCGCGCAGAACACCGTCATCGAGGCGGTCGCAGCGCTGTACAACTCGGCACAACTCGACGTCCTCTTCCGCGCCGGCACGCTGGCTCAAGACTCGCTGCGAGCCGGGTCGGCAGAGACCGCACGCACGGCGACGGGGGATCGCGACTCGATCGGAGCCGCTCTCTCGTGAAGGTGTTCATCTTCGGAGTCAGCGGTGCTGTCGGAAAGCTCCTCGCCCGGAACTTGGCTGATCGAGGCGATGAGGTCGTCGGCCTCGTTCGGCGTGAGGAGCAGAGAACCGATCTCTCCATGCGCGGGGTCGAGACTTTCGTCGGTGAGCTGACCGAGCTGGACGCCGAGTCCCTCTCGCCCATGCTCAGCGGATGCGATGTCGTCGTGTACACGGCCGGATCAAATGGCGGTGCTCGACGGATCACGGCGGCGGTGGACGGCGAAGGTGTCGAGAAAGCCCTCGAAGCGACACGACTCGCGGGCGTCGGTCGCTTCGCTCTGCTCTCTGTGCTTCCCGAAGCCGCGCGCGGGCAGCGCCAAGACAGTGACGTCGAGTTCTACTTCGCCGTGAAGAAGCTCGTCGACGTGACCGTCACCCTGAGCGATCTCGACTGGCTGATCCTGCGGCCGTCGCTGCTGCTCGATCGCGCAGGGACCGGAACAGTGGCCCTCGGTCCCGCACAGCCGAATGATGAGATCTCGCGTGAGGATGTCGCGGCCACGCTGGCAGAGCTCCTCCACGAGCCTCGGATACGGCGGCAGCTCCTGGAGCTGAACCAGGGGTTGACGCCGATCGACAAGGCCGTTCGCGCGAATCTTGCCTGGTGTGTCTCGGAGCGTGGGAATCGACCTGAGGAGTCCGACCGCGATGGTGATGCGGCGGGTCAGAGGTGAAGCTCCTTGAGTTGGCGGCGGGACGTGACGCCCAGCTTGCGGAAGATGGTCCGCAGATGCGCCTCGATCGTCCGCGGACTGAGGAACAGCATCTCGGCGACTTCGCGTGAGGTGGCGCCCGTTGCCACGAGGCGCGCGATGTGCAGCTCGTGCTCTGTGAGCACCACGCCCGGCCGCGAGCTTCGCGCACGAGGGTGCTCGCCGGTGGCGCGCAATTCCTTGGCGGCGCGGTCGGCGAAACCCATTGCTCCGATGTCTGTGAGCATGGCGTGTGCTGTGCGCAGCTGTTCCCGGGCTTCGCGGCGACGACCTTCGCGCCGGAGCCATTCACCGTAGACGAGGTGAGCGCGCCCGAGGTAACCGATGACGCGGGACCCGGTCAGCCGGTCGAGCGACTCGCGGTAGTGGTCCTCGGCGTCCTCACCGGGTGTGATCAGAGCCTGTGAACGGGCAGCCACACCCAGCGCCCACTCGGTGCTGCTTGCGTGGGCTCGCCCGGCCAGTTGTTCATACGCTGCTCGCGCCTGCTCCGACCGGCCGGCACGCGAGGCCGCTTCGACCAACTCGGGCAGCGCAAGGCCCACCACAGCGAATTCATCGGACTCCGCGGCGCGCAGAGCCGCCACCAGCGCGGACTCGAAGTTTCCTGTCGCGTTGTGCAGGACCGCGAGCGCATACTGCGCCATATTGTCGGCTCCGCTGGCTCTCCCCCCGGACCGGGCGGCGCTGTCGCATAGGTCGGTGGTCTCTGCTTCCCGGCCTCGCCAGGAAGCGAGGATGAGAGCCCCGTGGGGCAACGGCACAGCCCCCGTGGCCCGGGCAATCGCTCCGCTCTCATCCAGGAGTTCCGCTGCGCGGCTGAACTCGCCGCTCAGCACGAGGGCCACCGAATGAGTGATCAGGGCAGCATGCAGGGTGGCCACCGCCCCCGTCCTGCGGGCGATCGCGACGCTGCGGACGGCCAGGTCCCGCATCAGATCGTCCTCGAAGAGCGCGACAGCCGTGCGGCTGGCGAGCCAGAGCCAGCGATCGCTGTCCGACTCGCCGGCGATGTCTCGCTCGAGCTGCTCGTCACGCAACAGCATGAGCGATTCTCGCAGCTCGCCAACGCCGGCGGCGTAGCCCTGCGTGCACGTCTTCACGAGCCCGTCGAGCAGGACGTCCAGGGGCCGTGGTGGATCGGGCGGGCGGGGCGCGGCTCGGGCTGCCTCTGCGACGTTCCGCACATCGCCGGCATCGGCACCGGAGTTGATGGATGCATTGAGGGCGAACAGAAAGGTCTCTCGAGACAGGGCGCGGTCCAGCGGCGCCAGTGCGCGCGCGGCTGCCAGGAATTGGGCGGGCACGTCGTCGCTGCGTGCGAGATAGAAACTGATATGCGCTCTGAACAGCGTGAGGCGCGCGGACTGCAAGGGCTCCAGGGGTCCCTGTGCCGCAAGCGCGAGCAGGCTCAATGCTTCATCTGCGGCGCCCGCCTCGTATTTCGCCTGCGCGGCGGTCATGGCGCGTTGAATGCGCACGGCCGGGTCCGGAGTGATCTCCGTCGCCCGCTGGAAGAACGCCGCCGCAGCCGCCATGCCGCCGCGCAGGAGCGCTCGATCGCCGGCGCGCTCCAGCTCGATGGCGATGTTTTCGTCGTTGCCGGGGACGGCCTGCCCCTGATGCCACGCCCGTCGATCGGGGTCGATGCCCGCGTCGGTGGCGTCAGCCAGCGCTTCATGCGCACGACGACGTTCCGACGGGGCCGCCGCGCCGTAGATCGCTGATCTGACCAGAGGATGCCGGAACCGCACCACCGAGTCGATGGCGAGCAGCCCGGAAACCTCCGCCGCGGAGACAGCGGAGGGCTCGATTCCGAGGTAGGACCCGGCCTCGAACAGCAGCGTCGCGTCGCCGGTAGGCTCGGCCGCGGCGAGCAGGAGCAAGCGTTGCGCATCGGAAGGGAGTGCGCTCATCCGCTGCAGGAAGCCCTCTTCGAGGCGGTGCGCGACGCTGTGTCGATCGGGTATATCGAACCCGCTTGCCAGGATCGTCGGTCGGACGTTTCGTGGCAGCTCCAGCAGGGCCAAGGGGTTGCCATGCGCTTCCGCGACGACCCGGTCCCGTACGACGTCGTCAATGGGGGTGCGGACCTCAGCCGCAAGCAGCGCCCGCGCGTCGGTGTCGCGGAGCCCGGCAAGTGGCATGACCGAAATACCGGAGAAGACCGCAGACTCGCTGTCCTCAGAATCGCGGCCGGCGATGAGGAACGCCAGTCGTTCGGCCGCCACTCGCCGTGCCGCGAAGGCGATGACCTCGGCCGATGCGCGATCCAGCCATTGCGCATCATCGACAAGACAGAGCAGCGGCTGTTTCTCAGCGCTTTCCGCCAGCAGATTCAGCACAGCCAGACCGACCAGGAACCTGTCCGGCCGAGGCCCCGTTTTGCCTCCGAAGGCGACGGCGAGCGCATCGCGCTGGGGCTCGGTCAACTCGGAGTCGTACTGCAGAAGAGGCGCACACAATTGGTGCAGCGCCGCATATGCGAACTGCCTTTCCGACTCCATGCCGATCACCCGCACGATCCGGAAACCCGATTGTTCGGCGATGGAACGCGCAAAATCCAGAAGGGCCGTCTTACCGATCCCCGCCTCGCCCCGGGCGAACACGGCGCTGCTCCGGCCGGCGTGCGCGTCAGCGAGGATGCGCTCGAGAGTGTCGCGTTCCATCTGTCGGCCGAACAGATGCACCGGAATCCTCCATCGACGTCAGGCGAGTTGTGACTGCGTTTTCATTCCGGATCGGGAATGACACATTCCCATGTGCCTACCACACAGTATCCGAATGAATGCGCGACGATGCTTTCCGGATTCATGGAAATGTACGCATGCAACGAAAGAGGCTCGCGTTCAACAACGATTCTCGTTCGCCGGGCATGGCTCACCGCGACGAACCCGCTGCGTCTACGGACCGACGGGACCACTCGGGTTTCGCATGGCGCGCACCCGCTCGTCGGCGATGGCGTGCGCGCGCAGCATCACATCCAGCTGCGCGGGATTGTACAGCTCAGCCATGGCATCCACGAACGTCCTCGCGTTGACCTTTCCTTTCCGGGACAGGTGCGCGGACGGGTCGCTCAACCACGGGTAGTCGATGATGTTCTGCGCGAGACTCTTCCCCAGCCTCTCGGCCAGATCCTGCCTGGCACGTTCATCCGCATCGGCCGGCAACCGGTCGATCTCGGCGCTGGTGTCATCGGTGGTATCCGCCGCCATCCTGCGAACGTCGGCCAGCGCGCCTTCGTCGTAGAACTGGCTGTAGATGTGGATCACCGAGCGGTCACGTTCCGAAAGCCGAGAAGCGACCGACTCGAATCCGGCCGGGCCATCTGCGGGTGCCCCGTGGTGGAGGATCTCTGCGATGTCCGCACGAGCGCTCTGCAGGCGGGCGATACTCATCTGGAGTTCGGCATCGAGGGCGCGCAGCGCATCGGGAGCGCCGTCCACTCCGACGCTGAGATCCGGCATCTGAGACAACGGCACGCCCAGTTCTGCGAGACGTCGGATGCGCAGCAGACTCACCAGGTGGCGCACCCCGTACTGCTTGTATCCGTTGTACCGGCGTTCGGGCTCCTCCAGCAGTCCTATCCGGTGGTAGTGACGGATGGTGTTCACCGTCGTACTGGCCATTTCGGCCAGCTCACGCGTGCTCCACGGCATCCCATGTCCTTTCCGGGCTCACGGCCCACGCTTCGCGGACAACGGTAACCCGGCCGCGATCGCCGGCTTCGCGGACCATCCATCCGGATCGACCGGGGAGACGTCGTGCCGTCGGCGGTGAGCGGTCGCTCGAGCCATCCGTCCTCCTCGCGGACTGCGCTACTGGCAGCACCTGCATCCGTACAGTCGACACCCTGTTGCCGCCACAGGGTCAACGGCTGCCTTCCTCATCCGCCAGAAACCCCGGCGAACTTGACCGTGTGCCGACAACATGGTGTCAACTGGCGTCGCCTGGCAACCGGGCCACGACGACCAACCAAGGAGCCCGACGACATGGATTACGGTCACGCAGTAGAGTTCGGAGTCTTCATCACGCCGACCAACGCCCAGCCGCAGGCGCCGGTGGCGTTGGCTCAGCTGAGTGAGCAGCTCGGATTCGATCTCGTGACGTTCCAGGACCACCCCTATCAGCCGCGCTTCCTGGACACGTGGACTCTGCTGTCCTACACCGCGGCGGCGACATCGACGATCCGTCTCGCCCCGAACGTGCTGAATCTTCCCTTGCGACCCCCCGCTGTGGTCGCGCGGGCGGCGGCGTCTCTGGACCTGCTCTCGGGCGGCCGGTTCGAGCTGGGCCTGGGGGCGGGGGCCTTCTGGGATGCGATCGAGGCGATGGGTGTGCCACGGCTGACCCCCGGGCAGGCTGTCGAGGCGTTGGAGGAGGCGATCGATCTCATCCGAGGCATCTGGAATCCCGACCAGCGCGGGCCGCTGCCCAGCGGTGAGCGCTACCCGCTGGGGGGCGCGAAGCGGGGACCCTCCCCCGCGCACGAGATACCGATCTGGATCGGTGCGCTCAAGCCGAGGATGCTGCGCTTGACCGGACGCAAGGCCGACGGCTGGCTGCCGAGCCTGGGCTACCTTCAGCCGGCCGAGCTCGGCGCTCAGCACGAGCGGATCGATGACGCCGCGCGCGGGGCCGGGCGCAACCCCGCGGAGGTGCGACGCCTGCTGAACGTCCCCTCCGGCACTGACTCGGGCCAGCTGGCGGATCTGGCCCTGACCCACGGATTCTCCACATTCATCGTGGCCACCGACGACCCGAACGCACTGACCCATTTCGCGCAGGAGACGATACCGACGGTGCGCGGACTCATCGAAGCAGAACGAGTTCGGCGGGGCACGGTCGCGCCGGGACGATCGACACGCGCGCTCGCAGCACGGCGCGAGGGCATCTCCTATGACGAGGTCCCCGCCTCCCTGAGAGGCAAGACGATCGAGCCGGGGGACTTCGCCTACCGCGCCGTGCGGTCCACCTACCTGCGCGGCGGCGCCCCCGGAATCGTCTTCCGCCCCGATGACACCGCGGGAGTGCAGGATGCCGTGGCGTTCGCCCGCGCTCACCGGCATCTGCCGCTCGGCATCCGCAGCGGCGGGCACGGCGTCAGCGGTCGCAGCACGAACGACGGAGGAATCGTCATAGACCTCGCCGGGCTGCGGGAGATCGAGGTCCTGGACGAAGCCCGCCGGTTAGTGCGCGTGGGTCCGGGAGCTCGCTGGCAGGACGTCGCGCGTGCGCTGGAGCCGCACGGGTGGGCGATCACCAGCGGCGACTACGGCGGCGTCGGCGTCGGCGGCCTCGCCACCGCCGGGGGCATCGGATTCCTCGGCCGAGAACACGGCTTGACCATCGACCAGCTGGTCGCCGCCGAGGTGGTCCTCGCCGACGGCGCACTCGTGCGCGCCTCCGCGGACCAGAACCCCGAGCTGTTCTGGGCCGTGCGCGGAGCCGGCGCCAACGTCGGGATCGTCGTCTCCTTCGAGTTCCGAGCTACGCCCATCGGAAAGGTGGCGTGGGTTCAGCTGGTCTTCGACGCCTCCGATGCGGCATCCTTGCTTCACCGCTACGCCCACGCGACAGAGGACGCCCCCCGGGATACGACGCTCTTCCTCATCGCCGGCGCAGCGCGCCCCGCGACCGCGCCGGTTGCCCGGCTGTACGGCGTGATCGACTCGGAGGACACCTCCGTGATCATCGAGCGCCTGCAGCCGTTCCTGACGATCGCCCCGCTGCTGGACCAGTCCGTGCAGCTGGGTTCGTACGCCGACGTCATCACCAACGCCCCGGACACGTCCCACGATGGGCGAGGTGAACCGGGCTTCCGCTCCGGTCTGCTCGATGAGCTCGGTCCGGAGACGGCTGCCGTTGCGGCAGAGCTGGTGCTGTCCGGCAGCACGCCGTGGTTCCAGCTCCGCCCCGTCGGCGGAGCCATCGCCGATGTCCCCGAACAGGCGACCGCCTACGCGCACCGCAGAGCCCGGTACTCGGTGACCGCCGTCGGTCGCTCGGCTTCCTTCGACGAACTGTGGACCCGCCTGGAGGAGCGCTTCGACGGCCTTTACCTGAGCTTCGAGTCACGCACCGGACCCGACATCGTGGCGCGGGCGTTCCCGCCCGCCACTCTGGAACGGCTGCTCACACTCAAGGAGCAGCTGGACCCGGAGGGTCTCTTCCGCGACAACTTCCCCGTCCGATAGCCGCGGTCCGCCGGCGGATGCGGGCTCAGAACGGCCAGATCAGTGGGACGTACAGCACCGCGACCGCGAGGAAGACGAGCGCCAGTGGCAGGCCGATCCCCGCGGTGATGCCCGTGGCGTTCAGAGCCTCACTGAGGACGAACAGCGAAGCGATGAACAGAACGATCGGGTCGCTGAAACCCCGCAGAGCCTCGTTGAGATCGAGCACGCCGTCGCCCCAGCGCCACGGGCACGAACAGGGCGACGACCACGAGCGGCACACGGTTCGTCACGAACCCCACCACGGCCAGGGCGAGCACGACGAAAGTGGCGATCATCGGTGAGATCACGGTATCGGTCCCGCGTATTCCATCCAGAAGTCGATCGCGTCCGCGCGCGGGCGAGGCTTCACCTGACTGCCGTCCGCGGTGAACTCCATGACCTGTTCGGGGGCCGTCCGCACTGCCGGCCAGGGCGCGAGCGCAACCGCGGCAGGAGCTCCGGTGCTCACGAAGGCCATCCAGTACCCGCTCATCTGATCGCGCAACCGGTAGTCGGATTCCGTGTAGTCCGCGTCGCTGTCGACTCCCAGATTGTCGTAGGCGTATGCCACTTCCGCACCGTGATACGCGCCGTACTTCTCCAACCCCTCCTCCGGCGGCGTGTGGGAGAAGAAGTAGAGGTAGGCATTGGCATCCACGGACTGTGTGTGCAGACGCGCCCACCGGTGCATCGCGCGGGTCATGACCCGATCGGTCTGCGCCTGCAGGGAGGACTCCAGCGCCTGCTTCGGCGTGTCGCCGGGGTACAGACTGAGGAATCTGTCCACCAGATCGCCGTACGCCTCGGTGGCGGTCGCCCGGTACTCGTCGACGTCGATCGGGGACGAGGCGGCGAGCGCGAGCGACGCTTCGTCGGCGTTGCTGCCCACGAGGATCGGCACGTCGTGCTGTTGACCGGAGGCGTAGATCTCCGCCGGTGAGCTCGGCAGGACGTGTCCGTCGATGGAAGGGCGCCAATGAGCCGCGAACGCGCGGGATGCTTCGAGGATGCGATCCACCGGCATCCCACGCATCTCCGCGATCGTCGCGTCGCCCAACCGCTCGCTCACTCGCCGGCCGACATCCTCCGCGGCGTCTCGGGTGTCGAACTGATCTCCGTTCTCGGTGTCGCCTGTCGTGCCCATGCATGCACCGCTGCCGGCGATGATGCCATCGAGCAGGCCCTCCGCGAGCGGAGTCGCCCCCAGGATGCAGACACTCTGACCCCCCGCCGACTCGCCGGTGATCGTCACCCGCTCCGCATCGCCGCCGAACGCCGCGATGTTCTCTCGCACCCATTCGAGTGCCGCGATCTGGTCCAGGAGGCCGTAGTTCCCCGACGCGTCGTAGCCCGACTCGGCCGCAAGGTCGGGATGGGAGAGGAAGCCGAGTACGCCGAGCCGGTAATTGATGGTGACTGTGATCACGTCACCGCGGGACGCGAGCGCTGCACCGTCGTACAGCGGCAACGCGCCGGACCCCGTGGAGAAGCCTCCGCCGGGTATGTACACAAGCACGGGAAGATCATCACCGGCAGGCGCAGTACTCCGCCAGATGTTGAGCGTGAGACTGTCTTCGCTCACGGGGTAGGGGTTGAGCAGGGTGCCTTCCAGCGGCACATCTACCAGTTGCGCGAGTGCCCGCGTCGAGAAGCTCGAGGTGCCCTGGACGGGAACCGCCGAGAATCGGTCGGCGACGAGCACTTCTTCGCGCGGCGCGGGTGGTTCGGGTGCGCGCCACCGTCGCTCCCCCACCGGAGGCCGTGCATACGGGATGCCCGCGAAGATCTCCACGGTGCGCGCATCATCGGTGACTCCCTGCACGGGACCCTCCTGAGTGGAGACCTGTGGTGTGAGTTTCGGATCGCCGTCTCCGGCCGCGCGGGTCTGAGCCGGCGGGTAGGCCAGTACGGCCGTTCCGCCCACGAGGAGGGCAGCGAGCAGCCACGCCCCGAACTGGAATCCGGCGCGTTGCCGCATCCACCAGCGGGCCCCCACGCCTATCGGCACCAGGAGCGTCAGTGTCAGCGCCCATCCCCACCACGGGCTTTGGTTGAGCCAGAGCACGGCCAGCGCGATCGCCGTCAACAGCAGAAGTGCAAGCGCGTAGCCCAGGAACGGGAGGAACCGTGGGCGCCTCTCGACGGCGCGGGCCGCTGGTCCGTGAATCGGGTCCATGATTCGGCTGCTTCCTGGCGGGTCGTGGTTCGAGGGATGCTCGACTTCCGCCAGTAGAAACCGTGTTGTCAGGACACGGTCAACTCCCTCCATGACGAGGGAGCAAGCTCTGGACTCGGTGGCTCAGCCTGCGGACGCAGCCGAGGCTGTGTGGGTCGTTGAGGTGCTGAGATTCGCCGAGGCCCACTCGCCGAGCTGATCGAGAATGGGCAGCAGGCCACGGCCGCTTTCCGTCAGCGCGTACGACACCGCCAGCGGAGGGCCGGAGTCGACCGTCCGCGCCACCAACCCGGCGTGAGCCAGCTCGGACAGACGGTCCGAGAGCACCGTGTCGCTGATGCCGCTGACCGCGCGGCGTAAGGCTGCGAAGGACACCGGTCCGGGCCCGAGGGTGGAGACGATCATGCCGTTCCAACGCTTGCCGAGCACGCTGAACGCCAGGGTGACTGCGCCGTCGCAGGCATGGGTGGCGCTCTCCGTCTCGGTCATACCGCCATTCTAGCCATGCTACGCTCTCCGTGGTTACTGCGGAATTCGTAGTGACTACGCAATCGAAAGGACTCCTGTGACTCTGTTCCGCTTGGACGCCAGCATCCTGCCCGCAACCTCCGCCAGCCGCGCGCTCGCCGATCTCGTCGAGTCGGAGTGGACGACGGCGCACCCTGACTCCACCGTCACGCGGCGCGACCTTGCGCAGGACCCCGTTCCTGCCACCGTCTGGGCCGATGCTGTCACGGGCAGCTTCGCCCAAGAAGGGCAGCGCACGGCCGGGCAGATCGCTGCCCGTGAACTCGCGACGACCTTCGCCGACGAGTTGATCAGCGCCGACGCGTTGCTGTTCGCTGTGCCGCTGTACAACTACGGCGTCTCGCAGCACTTCAAGACCTGGTTCGACCTCGCCTACACCGACCCCCGCATCGACCCGACCGGGACTGCCCTCAGGGGCAAGCCCGCCACTCTGGTCACCGTCCTGGGCGGCAACTACGCGCCCGGCACCCCGAAGGAAGGCTGGGACCACTCCACCGCGTGGTTGCGCCGTGTGCTGGAGGACGTCTGGGGACTCGACCTCCGGGTCGTCCAGCGGCCGTTCACGTTGGTGGGGGTCAACCCGATGCTCGACGCGTTCACCGACACGGCTCAGGAACTGAAGGATGCCGCGGAGCAGTCCGCGCGCAGGCACGGGCGCGAGATCGCCGCGCGCGTGACTGCGGCCTGAGCGCCGCCACGCCGCAATCGACAGAGGCTCGGAATCCCGCACTCCGCGCGAGATTCCGAGCCTCTGGTTGGCGGGCTGCCGTCGACCGCCGCTGGGCGGGCGAACCACTACGTCGGTTCTGCGATGAGGGCCGTTGTGATGTCGGCCCGACCGCCGACCGCGGATCGGGCGCGGCGTCAGAACGACCCGCCGTCTCCCGCGCCGGAACCGTCTCCCCCGCCGGAGTCCCCGGTTGTGCGGTCATGGCCGACCGCGCCGGCTGCGCCGCCTGACGTGTCCGAACTGCCGGCGGCAGCCTTCCTCCGCGTGCTCGATTGCCAGACCCAGTAGGGGACAGCCAACGCACTGCCGACACCCACGCCGATGGCGATACCGACGCCGATGTTGTCCATCACGAGCCCGATGGCCACGCCGATCGCCAGCCCGACAGGGATTGCGACCCCCCACGCGGTGGCGCTCATCTGACCGCTCTTGCTCTCGTCGTCTGCCATACCCGCCACCCTACGAAGCGCGCCCTCAACCGGCATCCATCGGTAGGCGGAGATCGTCCAACCTCTGGGGGTCTCACCGACCTGTCAGCGGCAGTGTGTCGACCCCGTGACGCCCGGGCTTTTCAGGTTCCGCCGCAGTGTCGGGCGACGCGTTGGAACGGACCGCCGACGCACCGGCATCCGGATGGTGCTGCTCGTCCAGATCCATCTCCTCATCGCGTTGCTCCAGCGGCGGCAGGCGGTCACGGGCCGGTGTGGTCTCGTCTCGATCGCTCATGTGCCGAGCCTTCTTCCGCGCATCGCCCGACGCCCAGGGGTTGTCATCCTTGAGCAGTCATGATCCAAGACCAACCCGCGCGTGGTCGGTGGGTGCTCACCGCATCCCTCGGGTGACGGACGCCACAGTCGCAGCGCCCCGTCCTCCGGTGGCAAGGCGACCGGGCTCGTCCCGATCAGGACCACCGGCTTGCCGCCAACGACTGCAGGTGTCGTCATCGACCGAGCACCGCGTCCAGGAGCCGGTCGACATCTCGCGGACCGACGGTGGTGCGCGCCAAGGCCCGCAGGATGACCGCGCCGATGAGTGCGTCTGCGACCTCGTCCACGGGCGCACCTTCAGGGAGGTTGGGCACCGTGCCGGTGGCCCGCATCAGGCGTCCCGAGATCGAATCCGACCCTGACAGGCTGTCACGCAGCCGGAGACCCACTTCGGCGTGCTCGGCCGCGGCGGCGATGAGAGAGCGCAGCATGCCCTCACCTTCCGCGCTGCCCAGCAGCGCGAAGACGCGTCCGAGCCAGGTGGTGAGGTCCTGACGGATGTCGCCGGTGTCCGGCGGACGCAAACGTTCGGTGGGCAGCATCCCCTCGAGCAGACACTCCGCGATCACGGCGCCCTTCGACGGCCACCAGCGGTAGATCGTCTGCTTGCCCACCCCGGCGCGTGTCGCGATGCCCTCGATGCTGAGGTGGTCGTAGCCGCGTTCAGAGAGCAGTTCCACGGTCGCGCGCAGGATCGCCAGCCGGGCCGCTTCGCTGCGCACCGGACCGCTTCGGGGTAGGGCCATCGCGGGGCATCCCTCCGGATAAGACGAGACGGTGCGTGTTATCTTAGCCACGCTTGTCGATGACGAGGGGCTCCTCGTCATCGAGGTGCACCCTCGACGATCTGAGGGAGAGTCGTGGCCGAGCTGTTGCACCGGTTGGGGACGTTCGCGGCACGCCGTGCGGGGACGGTCATCATCGCGTGGGTCGTGATCCTCGGGATCGCAGTCGGCGGGTTCCTCGTCGGGTTCAAGGGACTGAGCTCGAGCTTCGACATCCCGGGCACGGCCTCCGGAGACGTGATCGCCGAGCTCGAGGAGCAGCTGCCCGACTTCAGCGGCGCGTCCGGAACCGTCGTCTTCCACACCACCGACGGGTCGGCGTTCTCGGACGCGCAGCAGGCCGAGATCACCGCACTCGCCGAGTCCGCACGCGACCTGCCCGACGTCGCGGACGTGATCGACCCGTTCGCGACGCAGCAGCAGCTGGCGGATCAGCGTCAGCAGATCGAGGACGGCCGCACACAGATCGCCGCCGCCCGCGCGCAGGCGGAGGCCGGGCAAGCTCAGCTGGATGCCGGGACCGCGCAGTTGGATGCCGCGCAGACGCAGCTGGATCAGGGTCGTGCACAGGCTGAGGCGGCGGGCTTGCCGACCACCGAGCTGGACGCGCAGCAGGCGATCCTGGACGCTCAGCGGGCGCAGTTGGAGACCGAGCAGCAGGCCCTCGCAGACGGTCTTGCGACGATCCAGGGACAGGAAGCCACGCTGGAACAGGGTGCCGAGCTGATCTCGTTCGCCGACGGCATCCGGGTGGTGTCCGAGGACGGCGCCACCGCCATCGTGAATGTGCAGTTCACCGAGCCGCGCCTTGAACTCGCTCAGACCTCCAAGGACGCGGTCATCGAGCATTTCGAGAGCGAGCCGGTCGACGGCGTCGAGGTCGCCTTCTCCAGCGACATCTCTCAGGGTGTGCCGCAGATCCTCGGTGTCGGGGAGGTCGTCGGCGTCGCACTGGCGGCGGTCGTCCTGATCGTCGTACTCGGCTCGCTGCTGGCGGCGGCGTTCCCGATCGTCACGGCCTTGGTCGGTGTCGCCATCGGCGCCATGGCCACGCTCGCCTTCTCGGGGGTGGTGCAGATGGCCTCGGTCACGCCGATTCTGGGGGTGATGCTGGGGCTTGCCGTCGGCATCGACTACTCGCTGTTCGTGCTCTATCGACACCGCAAGCAGCTGCTGCAGGGCGCTGACGTGGTCGAATCCATCGGCCTGGCCAACGGCACCGCCGGCAACGCCGTCGTGTTCGCCGGGACGACGGTGATCGTTGCGCTGCTCGCGCTCAACATCACCGGCATCCCCTTCCTGGGGCTCATGGGAACGGCCGGCGCGATCAGCGTCGCCGTCGCCGTGCTGATCGCCATCTCTCTCACACCCGCGCTGCTGGGGCTCGCGAAGAGTCGCGTGCTCAGTAAGCGCGCCCGCGCTCGCGCCGCCGCTGGGACCGCACTGAGCGATGCCACGACGCCGCGGGCGCGCAACCGCGCGAGCGCACCGATGTCGACGCTGCGCGCCATCCTCACCGTCATCGTCGCGACGGTCGCCCTGCTGGTCGTTGCGATCCCCGCGATGTCGATGCGCCTGGGTTTGCCCGACGGCGGCTCCGAGTCCGCAGATTCCACCGCCTACCGCGCGTTCACCCTTACCGAAGACTCGTTCGGCGCCGGAGTCAACGGACCCTTGCTGGTCACCGCGACCCTTCCAGAGGGGCTCGACGACGATCAGGTGCTGAACGATCAGCTGCTGGTCGCCCGCCAACTGGCCGCGATGGACGACGTCGTCGCTGTTGCGCCCATCGCCGTTTCGGACGACAACACTCTCGCCGCGTTCCAGGTCGTCCCCGCCGAAGGTCCGAACAGCACCTCGACGGAAACACTCGTGCGGGAGCTTCGCGACCTGCCACCCATTGCTGATCAGATCACGCTCGGCGTGGCCGGTCAGGCTGCGATCAACATCGACATCTCGGAGGCGCTCGCGAATGTGCTGCCGCTCTACCTGCTTGTGGTGGTCGGCCTGTCATTCCTGATCATGGTCATGGTTTTCCGCTCGCTGCTTGTGCCACTGATCGCCACTGCCGGTTTCGTGCTGTCGCTCCTGGCGACCTACGGCGCGGTCACGGCCGTCTTCCAGTGGGGATGGCTCGGTGACTTGTTGGGCGTACACAACCCCGGCCCGATCCTGAGCTTCCTGCCGGTGATCCTGGTGGGCATCCTGTTCGGCCTGGCCATGGACTACCAGCTGTTCCTGACGACCGGGATGCGGGAGGCATGGGCCCACGGTGCACCCGCGCGGCTTGCCGTCGCGCAGGGATTCCGCGCAGGCCGCACGGTCGTGATCGCGGCAGCGCTGATCATGATCGCGGTCTTCTCCGGCTTCATCACCTCAGAGTCGGTGATCATCAAATCGATGGGTCTTGGCCTGGCCCTTGGCGTGTTCTTCGATGCGTTCCTCGTGCGAATGCTGCTCATTCCGGCGCTCATGCACCTGCTCGGCGAATCGGCCTGGTGGCTGCCGAAGTGGCTGAGCCGCGTCATCCCGAACGTGGACGTAGAAGGCTCGGCGCTGGAGCGTCGCCACCCGGTGCACCACACCCTCTGACCGTCTCCGGAGGGTCTTGCGCGGGCTCGCGCGCCAACGCTCCGGCCACCGGGTCACAGGGAACGGCGCCGCTTCCCGTGGTGGTGAACAGCAGACTCCCCTTTCGCCGTGCGATCATCGCCGCCAACGCGGTCGCCGGATGCCGCCTGCTCTACGCCGCCCAACCGCACGACCCGCGAATACGTCGGTGTCAGCCAACCAGGACGGACTGTTGCCGTACCGGCAGTGCTGCGGCGGGTTCGCCGACGAGATGCAGCCCCTGTGCAGAGTTCGCCGTCGAGATGAGAGCTTCCAGCCAATGCAGGTTGATGTCCGGCTGTCGGCTGCCGTGGAATTTGAAGATCAGCGACGCCCCCGCATGCATCCACACGGAACTGCGGCCCTCACCCACACTGATGTCGTCCTTCCACGTGAAGAAGAACCCTTCCCCCCGGCGCAGCTTCGTTCCGATGGTGATCTGAAGGTGCGCCAGCACCCGGTCGTCGAAGTTCTTGGACGTTTGAGCGTTGTACGTGAACTTGCCCATGACGGGCCTCCAATGCGGCACGCACCAGAGATCGCCTGTTTCGGGGAGGAAACGCATTCGGCGGACGGAGACTGTGGCATACCGTTCCTTCGAAGTCTCGCAGGTTCCTTCCTCACCACAAGGGACCAGTGCTCAGTCTCTGCAAGATCGCCGATAGGCGACACACCAGCCGACCTGCGCCGAATCCGGCATGATTCCGGGGAAGTCCGAGCCGACGAACTGACGACTCTTGAAGAGGTCGTCTGGCCGCCGGATTGCCACCTCGTGGTCCGAGTTTTCGTTGTCAGGAGCATCGGTCTCAGCACCTCCTCCCCCGGACCTTGCGTACTCACTACCCGGTCCCATCCCAAGGCGGGGATTCGGGCCGCCGAGCCGCGAGGGACCTTCGGCCCTATCCGGGCGTCCGGCACGGAGGATTCACTGGGAGCGACCCAGGAGGCGCCATGAACCTGCACGCCGCTCCGAGCCGCTCGGCGTTCCCCGTTGCGACCACGGCGGCCGCGCAGCCGCTCCGCCGGAGCGACCCTCGTGGCCGTTCTGGCGGCCGCCGCGATGGTGATCCTCCCTCTCGGCGGAGCGGCCAGCGCGTGGATCGAGGACGGTGCGCCGGCGACGGGCACGGAAACTCCGTTGCCGCTCTTGTGGGGCGACCTCGCGGGGCTGGTGGGGGGTGCCCTGCTGGTGGCCGCGAGTCTGACGCTCCTCCGCAAACCCGGGAACTCGGCGCGACCGCCTAGGTCGTAGCCGTGCTGGTCCCCCATCACCGACGAAAGGCCCCCCGTGACCGACTCGCGCCCCCGTCTTCGATCCCGGAACCCCGGCATACGTCTCCCCGCGTCCGTCCTCTGGGCGACGGCCGCGATGGCCGCTCTCACCTTCGCCTTCCTCCCGGTCGGTGGGCCCGCTCAAGCGAGGCTCACCGACGAGAGTCCCGTCATCGAATCGCCGGACGGACCGAACACCGATATCGAGGTGACCGGCCTCGGACCCGGAGCGAGGTTGACGGGAGGGTATCCGGCCACCCCGACGCCGCAGGATCCGATGGCGCCCTACCCCGCGGCACCCCCTGCGGGGTACACCCTGGGCGGCGGCTTCACCGCGCTGATCAATACCGTGAGCGTGACAGATCCGACACTGACCGCCGAGATGTACTGCATCGACGTCCGCACCGGAACCCTGATCGGCGGCGGTTACGAGAACGGAACGTGGGACGAATCGAACGTCCAGAACCTCGGGTACGTCGCCTACATTCTGAACAACTTCTACCCCGCGTTCCCCGCTGAACCGGCGGGCCTGGCGTCCGAAGGCGAGCAGGCCGCCGCCGTGCAATCGGCCATCTGGTACTTCACGGACGGCTTCATCCTGGACGCAGCCTCGCCGATACGGGCAGCGACGGCAGGAATCATCGCGGCCGCGCAGCTCAACGGCCCGGTGACCGAGCCGCCTCCCCCGGCGGTATCCATCACCCCGCCCGCTGCCGCCGCGCCGGCGGGATCGGCGGCCGGCCCGTTCACCGTGACAACGGACGCCCCCAGCGTGACCCTCTCCGTGCCCGACGGGTACACGATGTACGGTGACGCGGCCGCCACCGCTCCTCTCCCCAACCCCTACACGACCACCACGGGGGCCCAGGTGTGGGTGGGCAGCGGAACCGACGCCGTGGACGAGACGCTGCTGTCCGCTCGAGCGGTCGTAACCGTCCAGCGCGGGCGGGTGTACCTCTATGACGGCCTGGCACCGGGCGTCGATGACTTGCAAAAACTCGTCCTTGCTGAAACCGCCACGTTGGAGGCGACCGCCCAGGCGCCTGTCCAGTTCTTCGAGGCGGCCAGCCTGACCGTCAACAAGGCTTTCGCGGGGGCCGGAGTGGGCCAACAAGGGGCAAGTCAGCTGACCGTAGATTGCGGTGACGGCGTGGCGCGGGT
The DNA here is from genome assembly GCF_024623505.1 of Microbacterium sp. zg.B48. Lineage (NCBI taxonomy): Bacteria > Bacillati > Actinomycetota > Actinomycetes > Micrococcales > Microbacteriaceae > Microbacterium > Microbacterium sp. zg.B48. The sequence continues at coordinate 60,281 of NZ_JANJFE010000010.1, read as the reverse complement.
AGCGGACATCCCGCAGGGCGCGTCCACGGCCCAGGTCTTCACCTTCGAGGGCATCGCCGTCGGGGCGACGTGCCTGATCAACGAACCAGCGACGGGAGAGACCACCGCGGTGACGGTGACCACTGACGCGCCGCAGAGCGTTCCGATACCAGAGGCGGGGGCGACGGCGACGATCACGAACACGGTGACCGTCCGTCCGGGAGCGCTCGATGTCACCAAGGTGATCGCGGGACCGCAGGCAGGTCTCCAAGGCGAGATCACCCTCGATGTGGTGTGCGGCACCGCCCTCAGCGAGACGGTCGTCATCCCCGCAGGCGCGGCCGCCGGCACGTACACCGAGACATTCAGCGAACTCCCTGCCGGCACCGAGTGCACGATCACCGAGACGGCCACGGGTGAGACAGCCGCGGTGGCCGTCGTCTCCGACGGCCCCGTCACCGTCACCGTCGCGCCCGGCGCCGGGGTGGCTGCCGCCGTCACCGACACCGTGACGTACCGGCCGGGCTCGCTGAGCGTCAGCAAGGTCCTCACCGGCGCACTGGCCGGCCAGCAGGGACAGATCACCCTCGCCGTGGACTGCGGAGCGGCGCTCGCCGACACCGTGATCATCCCGGCGGGAGCGGCAGCGGGAACCTACACCGAGACCTTCACCGAACTGCCCGCAGGCACCGCGTGCACCGTCACCGAGCCGGTCTCCGGCGAGACGAGCGCCGTACGCGTCTTCTCCAGCGGCACGGCGAACGCCACGATCCAGCCGGGCACCGACTCGACGGTCGAGCTGACCAACACCGTGACCCAGCGCGCGACCCTCTCGGCGCGGCTGCCCGCCACGGGTTCGGAGATCTTGATGCCTCTGCTGTGGGTCGGTGGCGGCGGCGCCGCTGCCGGCGCGCTGCTCCTGATGGGCGCCGTCTCCCGCCGCAGGAGCGCAACTTCGGCACGGGACTGAAATTCGCGGGCACGAAGCCCGAGAAGGAGAAGGGCACCGGCTCAAAGCCAGTGCCCTTCTCGTTCTCGACCGTTCTGCTCGACATGCCATCGAGGACACTGCCGGGACGTTGCATCCCCATAGCGTCGTCCCGTCGTGTCCAATCGACGCCGCTCCCCGTGAGCGAGCGCCTACTCATTCGGTGAGGAGATCGATAAGGGTCTGCCGGTAGTTGAGGAACGCCGCCCGACCTTGCGCGGTGATCCCAAGGAAGGTTGCGCTCGTGCGTCCCTGAATCGTCTTCTCCTGAGTTATGTAACCAGCGTCCTCAAGCTTGCGTAGATGCACCGACAGGTTGCCGGCAGTCATGCCGAGGATCGCACGCAGCTTCGGGAAGGTCATGGAGTTTCCCTCGCCGATCGTGTTCAGCGCGGTCATCACGCGCAGGCGGGCATCGGCATGAATGACCGGGTCGAGCTGCCGGCTTGTCATCGGCGGGCTCCAGTCACGGATCGATGAGCCTCGATGCCGGCACCGGCGAACAGCACCGCGCAGGCTGCGAGCCACCCGATCAACACCAGAGGACTGGTGCCCACGAGCACCGAGATGAGGTTGGCTGCGAGGACGGCGACGCCCTGCAAGAACATCGCCAGGTCGAGGAAGACCGCTCCCCCTGCGGTGAAAAGCACGCCCACGAGCAACGTCGCCACTGCGCTGGCGAGCCAGACCAACGTCGCGGGCTCGAGGTTCAACCGAAGCAACGCCACCACGATGAAGCCGACACTCACCATGCCGGTAGCCCAGGCCAGGCCGTACAGCATGCCCCGACGGCTGGATGCCCCTCGCAGCTCCTTGCCTGCGCGGATACCCAGCACGGTGGACACTGCGGCGCCCGCGACCGTCAGTCCTGCGAAGAGAGTGAGCGCGAGCGGTAAGCTCACCGGCGCCCAACGGAACAGCGCGGCATGCAGCGCCAGGTAGCCCAGGGCGTAAACCGTTCCCCACAGCAGATACAGGATGGGTGGGTTCGGAGCGGTGGACCGACGGGTGATCGCCTCGCTGTCGCTGATCGCGGAAAGAGCGGCGCTTGTGTCGAAAGCTGGTTCGCGCTGCGTCATGGAGTGCCTCAGTTTCTGGTTGGTTGTAAACTCCAACAAGTTTGCATCGCAAACTCGTCGGTGTCAACCATGGCCGCCCCACGACGACGCGAGCAATCCACCGCAACGACTCCCCCAGCGGCTCCACCGCCGGAACCCCCGGCCGATGCCGAGCCAGCGTGTGTTCCGGAGATGTCCGATCAGCGCCGAAGCGAAGCAGACGACAGACCGGCCCTCATCGCCGCCGTTCAATCGCCACTTTGTGGCACGGAGGGCCAGCTCGATGGTTACGACGGGCCGGTGATGTGCAGACTCTCGTTCGACAACCCGCTACCGCACGCGACTATCCAGGATGGGTGACGTCCCGCTCTCCCGACCACCATGCCCGAACCTGCACCAGACGCGGGCGCAGATTGCCCATCAACTGCGAGCATCGGAAGTCGCTACGTGAGCGGGTTGGACACCAGGAATGGCATGCGCCGGCTGCCTGGCGCGTATCGGACGAGCGGGACGGTGCGTGACGGCGCCCGCGTCCAGGGCGTACGTTCTCCGTCATGAACGCACGATCGCGACCGACACCGGGCGCGCTCCCTGGGCGGGCGAGCCCGTTCGAGTTGCTGTTCGACCTGGTGTTCGTGTTCACGATCACGCAGGTCACCCATGTGGTCATCGAGGAGCCGGATTTCCTAGGCGCCTATAAGGCGGTCATTCTGCTCGCGCTCGTGTACTGCGTCTACGACGGGTACATGTGGCTGATGAATCAGGGGGCGACCTCCAGCGCTGTGACCCGCGCGGTGCTGCTGATCGCCATGGCGGGGTTCCTCGTCATCGCGGTCGCGATCCCCAGGGCGTTCGGTGCGGGGCAGTGGGTCTTCACGATCACGTTCCTCGTGCTCATGGTCCTCCACCACGCGCTGTTCCTCATCGTCGGGTCGGCCGGCAACGTGCGCGGCATCCTCCGCATCGGTCCGTTCAACATCGTGGCGGCGATCGTCCTCGTAGCCTCCGGCCTGCTGGGCGAGTCCGGCGCGCTGTGGCTCTTCCCCCTGGCACTCGTGATCATCCTCGCCAACGTGCTCACCAACCGCCGTGGCGGCTTCGAGCTCGGCGCCGCGCACCTGATCGAACGCCACGGCCTGTTGATGCTGATCGCCTTCGGCGAGGCGATCGTCGCCGTCGGGGCCACCTTGTCGCGGCAACCGCTGGATGCGTTCTCATTGGGCGCCGCGACCCTCACCGTCGCCGTCGTGGGGGGACTGTGGTCGACGTACTTCCCGTCGGGTGACCTCGCCAGGACGGAGCACGGGGTGGAGGACCGCGACGCGAGGAGCCGGACGATGCTCGCGATCACCGCATTTTACGGTGATCACCTCGGCATGATGGTCGGCCTCGTCCTGTTCGCCGCCGGGAGCGGCCTGTCGATCCAGCGCAGCGGGGAGACGCCCCTCGGCGCGGGGCTGCTGGCGGCCGTCGGTATCGCGATCTATCTGGCGAGCCAAGCGCTGTACCGCGTCGAGCTCGGGCTCGGGCGGGTGGCGCCGAGGCTCGTGGGAACCGCGGCTGCGGCGGCGGTGGCCGTCGCCAGTTTCGGCCTGGGTCCGCTCGTCGAGCTGGCGCTGCTGCTCGTCGTGGTCGCGACCGTCGCGTCGTGGGGCCCGCTGGCGCATGCCACCCAGCGGCACCGCGCCCAAGCCGCTCACGGGGGATCGGAATCAGCCGGCCCGTGAGCTCGGTTCTGCCGCATCCACGGCCTGCTGCTCCACGAGGTGGAGGCTGAACGCGTCGAGTCGGAGGCCCTGCGCCCGGGTGGTCGCGGGTGCGGCGCTTGCGCGGAGGCGTGCGGCATCCTGCCCCGGTGCACGCCCGAAGGTGCGCCGGTACTCTCGGGTGAACTGCGACACGCTGCCGTACCCGACCGTGGACGCGACGTCCGCTACGGTCGCGTCGCCCGCGGCGAGCAGGATCCTGGCCTGCCGGAGCCGTAGCGCCTTCTGCCACTGAATCGGCGTCATCGATGTGGTCGCCCGGAACCGGCGGTGGAAGGTCGACACGCTCATTCCGCTCAGCCGTGCGAGCATCTCCACGGATACCGGATCCGCGAGGTTGTCGCGCATCCAGGTGGTGGCGCGGGAGATGTGCGCGACGTTGCTGTCTGCCGAGCCGATCAGCCGCACGAGTCCGCCGAGTGGGCCGGCGAGCAGGCGCCAGACGATCTCGCGCTCCGTCGGTGCACGCAGCGCCGCGATCCCTGCCGGGTCTTCGGCGAGGCGCATCATCCGCACGACCGCGTCGATCAGCTCGTCCGACGCCGTTGCGACGGCCATCCCGGTGAACGGTGGCGGGTCGGCGACGTCGACCGTGTCCAGCAGCAGGGATGCGATGACCGCGGGGCGGAGCGCGAAGCTGAAGACCACGAACGGATCGTCGGGCGAGGCAGCCGCAACGTGGCCGATCGCGGGCAGATCGAGCGATGCGACGAAGAGCTGACCGGGCCCGTACACGAATTCGAGGTCACCCATGGTGGTGCGTTTTACCCCACCCGCGACCAGGGTCATGGAGGGCCGCGCCATCGTGGCGGTCGGCCGGGTGCCGTAGCGGACCACGCCGACGCTGACGCCGTCCGTGAGATCACGCCGGATCGTGTCACCGACGTACCGCAGAATGCGCTCGCGCAGCTCTTCGCGCCCGTCCATACGTCGTAGCGAAGCACGTCCCGCGAGCCGCGGCAATGCGTGTATGCGATCCCGCCGAGATCGACAGGATCGTGCATCTGGTCGCCACGATCGTGATCGCGGCGCCAGCGCTCCGGAGGTTGGCTGGACGGGAACCTGTTCGAAGGAGCAGAAGACCATGAGACGACGGACGTTCGGCGCGACAGGCTGGTCGGTGAGCGAGCTCGCTCTGGGGACGATGATGTTCGGCGCAATGGGCAACACCGACCAGGCGGACAGCGCGCGGATCATTAATCGGGCACTGGACGCGGGCCTCAACTTCGTCGACACCGCCGACGTCTACTCGGAGGGCGAGTGCGAGAAGATCGTCGGCGCCGCGATCGCACAACGGCGCGACGAGCTGGTGCTCGCGACGAAGTTCGGCCTGCCGACGGGGGTAGACCCCAACCGGAGCGGTGCCTCGCGCCGCTGGATCATCCAGGCGGTGGAAGGTAGCCTGCGACGGCTCAGAACCGACCGCATCGACCTGTATCAACTGCACCGGTTCGACCCCCGGACAGATCTGAGCGAGACCCTGTCGGCGCTGGACGACCTGATCCGCGCGGGCAAAGTGCTCGCCGTGGGCACCTCCACCTTCGCAGCGGAGCACATCGTCGAGGCTCAGTGGGTGGCCGAGCGCACCCGCACTCACCGCTTCCTGAGCGAGCAGCCGCAGTACTCGATCCTGGGGCGCACGCCCGAGCGTGCCGTCTTCCCTGTCGCGCAGCAGTACGAGATGGGCGTCCTGACCTACAGCCCGTTGCACAGCGGCTGGCTTTCCGGGCGCCCACGGACGGAGAGCCACCGCGCACAGGGACGGGCGGAACTGCACGATCCGACATCCGAGGCGGGGCGACGCCGGGTGCGTGCGGTGGAGGATCTTCAGCGGATCGCGGCGGATGCGGGCCTCACCATGCCGCAGCTGGCCATCGCGTTCGTCACCACGCATCCCGCGGTCACCTCGGCGATCATCGGCCCGCGGACGCAGGAACAACTCGACGGACTGCTCGCCGCCGTCGACATCGTGCTCGGGGACGACGTGCTCGATCGCATCGACGCGGTCGTCGCGCCCGGCACCGAGCTCCACGACGACAGCTACCACGCCACGCCGTCCGCGCTCATCGACCCTGCGCTGCGCCGACGTTGACGGAAGCCCCGACGAAGGGACGAACCAGGATGTTGGAACGACTTCAGTACGAGGTGCACACCGAGCGACGCGAGGGGCTGACGCGCGACCTCCCGCCCGGGAACGAGCAGTGGCGATGGGTGGCGAACAGCGCGACGCTCATTCGCAGCGGGCGGGAGGCCGTGCTCGTCGACACATTCGCGACCATCGCTCAGAACGAACGCCTCATCGCATGGATCCGCGGGCATGACGTCGAGCTCTCCGCCGTCTACCTGACGCACGGTCATGGTGACCACGCGTACGGTGTGGGGCAACTGCGTGCCGCATTCCAACGCGCAGCGGTGCTGGCCACGGCCGGAACGCTAGCGGAGTTGCAGGAGCAGGCGCGTCCCCAGTGGCGTGACGACTTCTGGGGCCGCCTCTTCCCCGGCCAGATCCCGGAGGTCGCCTTCCCGGACGTGGTCGAGGGCGGCTTCACCTTCGCGGGCCACGATCTGCACATCATCGAGGCCGGTCACACCGACACGGTGGGAACGACCTCGCTGTGGGTGCCGGACGCGCGGCTCATCGTCGCGGGGGACGTCGTCTACAACGCGACCTCTCCCTACATCGCCGAGACCACACCCGAGACGCGGCGCCACTGGATCGCCGTGTTGGAGCGGCTCCGTGACCTGGAGCCGGAGCACGTGGTGAGCGGGCACAAGCAACCCGACCGGCCCGACAGCCCGACCGACATCGAAGCGACCATCCGCTATCTGGAGGACCTGGAAGACACCGAGACGACACCCGGCGAGCCATTGGGATTCTACGAGCGGATGCTCGCGAAGCAACCCGATCGGGCCAACATCGGCTCGCTGTGGGGCGCAGCGAAGCTCATCACCGCTGAGCGCGGATGAGCCGTCCCACCCCTCGCAGCGGAGACCTCCTCGTCACCGAGAGCGAAGAGCGCCGTGGGGACCACTGCAGCGAGCTTGCCACCCGCTCCGGTGACCGCGTCCCGCACGACGCGGTCGTACCGGCCGCGATCGCGCGGGTTGACAAGCGGCGACTCACGACGGCTATTACTCAGGATGCCGCCATCAACACTGGGCACGGGACGGAAGTGTCGGGCGGCCACTCGACCGTGCAGCGCGAATTCGAACCACGGCGCCGACTGAGCGGTCATCATGGTCGCGCCGCCGACGCCGGCGCGTTTGCGTGCGACCTCCCACTGCGTCAGGAGGATGGCGGTGCGCCAGCCGAGCGAGCGAGAAGTCGTCGAAGAATCGGTGTGGTCAGGTGGTACGGCACGTTGCCGACGAGAACGGGATGCTCGAGAGGATGCCGCAGGGCGTCAGCGCGTCCGACACGCACGGTCGGCAGGAGCTGCCGGAGCCTGCGCACACGGTGCTCGTCGATGTCGATCGCGGTGAGGTCGCGGCCGAGGGCTGCCAGGGGCACGGTCGGCGCCCCGTCGCCGGTGCCGATCTTGAGGACCGGACCGCGCTCCTGTCCGGTCACCGCAATCATGCCCAAACCATTGGCCCGCACGCATCCGGTCCCTCATCGTTCTCGATTGGGGATTAGTTGCTCAGGAAGAGAACGCTGATGAGGAGCGCGATGATGAAGGTGCTGAACGCGAACCCGATGTAGGTCTGGCCGGTGACGACGGAGCGTGCCCGAGTGGTCAGGATGCTGACGTCTGAGGATGAAAAGGTGGTCGCGAGCTGCGCAGCGAGGTAGTAGTAGTCGGCGAACACTTCTTGGTCGCCAAGCTCCCCTGGGAACGCAAGGGATGGTTCCTGGGTGTTCAGGCGGGCGTAATGCACCGCGTAAGCAGTGACGGTCACCAGCCATGCTGTGATGACAACGGCGAAGCTCAGCGCGTTGGCGAGCGGACTGTCGAGAAGTCCGGGGAGTACCAGGACGAGGGCGACGGCGAGCACAGCCAGGATTGCCCATTGGGCGGCGGTGGCTGGGATTGCGAGACTGCGGCTTTGTGCATTCGTCGCGGTGAGCCAGTTGCGAAGAGTTGCCGCATCCGCCTTGCCGAAGGTGGTGTGAGTGAGGATCAGGAATCCCAGGGAGTACGCGATCCAGAACACGAAGGTGGTGAGCGCGACGGTGTCGGGCGTGAAGTGTAGCGGTGCGATCAGGGCGTAGCCGATCAGTGCGAGCACGGCGACGGCGGCCGCGAGGCCGAGCGAGACCACGTTGCGCAATCCCTCATGCGCCATCCGGGGGATGAGTGGTCGGTCCGACGACATGACCGAATCGTAGTGGCCGCCGCGCTCCCGCGAACCAACGGGTGCAGCAGCGTCCGAAAGTCGGTCCTTACCCGGGCACTGGGTTCAGTGACGGCCGCCGAACGTGTCGCTGAGTGGGCGACTATCGATCCCCGCGCGACGGGCAGGATCCCGCGATGCTAACTGGGGTTGGAAGCTCCCGCCGGCACCCGTAAGGAACAGCGATGACTGGAATCGCTACGCACCACGAGCTTTTCACGTCAGCAGCCTCATTTCCTTCACGCCATCGTCGCGGGTGATCTGGCGGAGGGCCAGAAACAATCTCTTCTCTTCGCGTCCGCGTCTGCGTCCCTACACAGGAAGCGGGACCCCCGTCGGGCGAGCGCGTCCATCTACGGGACCGACGACGAGCGTCGATTCCGCTGTGCACACGGTTACCGCCGGCTCACCGGGGTCCTGAGCCGCAGTGATCGCGACAGCCTGTGTCCCGGTCAGCAGCACAGCGCCCGCGAGGGAAGCGAGTACGACGCCGGCTGAAAGCCGGCGTCCACGTGAAGTGTTCACGATGACCCTTCCGTCGAAGCCCTTCGGCTTCGGCTCTTGACATCCACGATCGCGATCGCCCGGCGTGGGAGCATCGGGCGGTACTCCTTAAGAAGCGGGTACGACCCCTCAGTTTCACCATCGCCGCTCGGCGAAATGACACACTGGACGCATGGTGGCCGGTGCACGCTACCGAAGCGACTCCGTTCTGGTCGGACGCGACCGAGAGCTCGCGCTACTGCGCGCAGCGCTCGAAGAACGGGAAAGTGCCGTCTCATCCACTGTGATCGTCGAGGGCGAACCCGGCATAGGAAAGACCACTCTCGTTTCGGCCGCAGTAGTAGATCTCTGCAGCACCGCAGAGGATGCGCTGGTGCTCCGAGGAGCATGTCTGCCCCTCGCCTCGATCACGGTGCCGTTCATCGGAATCCGCTCGGCCGTTCGCGGTCTGGCACAGACGCCCATCGACGACGATTTCTTGCCTTGCCCGCCGGACCTTGATGGCGCGCCCACACGAGTGCCGGTGCTCTTCGACGAGTGGATCGACCGGATCACGGCCCGCCGGCGGGTCGTGATCACGATCGACGACCTGCAGTGGGCGGACGATGACACCCTCGATGCTCTGATGTACCTCGCGGCCGGCCCCGATAGGCGCCCGCTGACGCTGGTCGGCACCGTACGCTCGCCGGACGGCGCCCACGAACGTCCGATCGATCGATGGTTGGCCGAGCTTTATCGCATGCCGCGGGTCGAAGTGCTTCATCTCGCGAACCTCACCCGGGAAGACACTGCCGAGCAGATCTCGGCCCTGCTCGCTTGGCCCGCGGACCAGTCGCTCGTCGAGGACGTGTATGACAAGACGAGGGGCCATCCGTATCTCACCGAACTGACCGTGGCCAACGTTCCACCCGGAGCCACTCACCTGCCTCGCGACCTGCCGAGCACACTCAGGTCTGCCGTCCTCGACGCCGTCCGCCAGCTTCCCTATGAAGCGCAGGTGGTGATGCTCGTCCTCGCCATCGCCGGGCGGCCGTTGGACTTGCCGGCGCTCGCGCGGGTGATCGCAGGCGGCGGCTTCGCCGTTCCCCAGGCCGATGCCGATCTCGGCTCACTTATCGATGAGTCGCTTCGCGCAGGCGTCATCGTGGAACAGTCCGTCGGCTTCTGGTTTCGGCATCCGCTCACCGCGGAGCTCATCGAGTCCGGGCTCTCGCTCAGCGACAGACACCGTTTGCACACGGTCCTGTCGCAGTTCGAGGAGACCGTCACGCCCACGTCGGGTGCAGAACTCGACCATGCGCTGCGGATCGCCGATCACCACTATCGATCGGGCGTCGTCGAGCGAGCCTATGCGTCGGCCGTCGAGACGTCAGAATCGGCACGGGATGCCGGCGCTTACCCGCAGGAACTTCTGCTGTTGTTGCGCGCGCTTGAGATAGGCCCGACCATCGGCCTGAACGCGCTCCCGCGGTACGAACTTCTGTGCTGCGCACGTCGCGCGGCCCAGGATGCCGGTGCTTCGGACGACGAACTCACGATCATCGACGAGATTCTTACGTCGGAAGAGCTGCCCTCCCTCGTTCGCGCGGAGTTCCTTATGCGTCGAATGAGGCTTAGGGCGATCACCCAGCGAGAGTCACCTCCCGTCACGCAGTGCGAGGCGATCCTCGCGATGACCGGGAGTCATCCCTCGAGCTGGCAGCACGCGCGAGCTCTCTCGATGTGGGTCGACACGAAGCTGGAAACCGGCTTCCCGCTCGAACTCGCCACCCTTGAACGCGCGTCAGAGTCGGCCCTCGCGATCGCCCGTAGCGCGGGCGACGCGCAGACGTTGGCGTGCGCCTTGGTGACCGAAGGCAGGGTGCGATTTGCTCTCGGCGATCGGGCAGCGGCAGCCGAGGCCTACACTGCGGCGATCCCCGTCGCCCTGACTTCTCGGGAGTGGGTTGCGTTCAACTCTGCAACCGGCGGACTGACCGACGCCAACGGCGTGTGGTGGAGCGCCGCGTCGGCGTGGATGATGCGGGCCCGTCGCCATGACCTCATCGTCGCTGGGGCGCCCCATGTCTATGTGGCGTGGCTTGCCGGGTCCGAGTCCATCGCGTGGTTGTTCGTCGGCGAGTGGCAGGAGTGTGCCGAGGTACTGCGTTTCGTAGCCGGGCGCGACCCGGGTCCCTACAGTGACGCGGCCGCACGGCTGACCGCGGCACGTCTGGCCGTCCTTCAGGGCGACCAGGCTGCGGCCGAGGCTCACGTTGCCCGTATCGAGGAGCTGTCCGAGACGCATCACCGCTTCTGGTTGATGGGACTGGACACGATCCGGGCAGAAGTGCGGCTAGCCGCACACGATCCCGAGGGAGCGTTCCTCGCGGCGATGGCGGGACTTCACCGCGAGGAGATGCCCGACCTCGCCGAGTGGCTGCCACCTGTCGCCGCGAGAGCATTGGCCGACCTCGCCGAGATCGAGCGAGATCGGGGACAGAGTTCCGCCGCCGCTCTGGAGCGGCTCGATCGGCTCCTCGAAGCGCACCCCCGGATCGAGTTCGGCCCCCCACGAGATCAGCGGCCCGCTGCGACGCGGCAGGACGAGGGCTTGGAGCAGAGTTTGATGGTCGCGTTGACGATGCTCTATGCGAGCGAGGTGGCGCGCGCGCGACGCTCCGCGGACGAGCACCGCGCCTGGTCGGGCGCGGTGGACGCGTTAGCGGAAGCACAGCTCCCCTGGGAGGAGGCATATGCGTGCCAACGGCTGGCCGAATCCCTCCTGCGCGGCGCGGGGGGTGCGCGTCGCCTCGGCGGTGCCCGCACCGCGATCGGACGAGGACTTGCGCTAGCGGATCGCTTGCACGCAGCGCCGGTCGCTGCATCTCTTCGCCGACTTGCCACCCTCGCCCACATTCACGTGGAAGTTTCGTCCGGTCCCGTCCCGCCAACACCATCGCCACCGGGTGTGACACATCCCCGCCTTCAATCGCTCACCGTGCGCGAACGAGAAGTGCTCGCTCACATCGTGGCTGGCGAGACATATGCCGAGACGGCAGCGGCGCTGTACATCAGCGAGAAGACCGTCAGCTCCCACGTGTCGCACCTGCTGGCCAAGACGGGCACGTCCAATCGCGTTGAACTCGCACTGCTCGCCGTCCCACCCGCCACGTGACGTTTCTTCGCTGCGATTGGAGGACCCACTGCGCCGCGGTCCAGCTAAGCGGCTCAATGACGCTCTCGCTCCACCGTCCGGGACATGACTCAACAACGAGCACCGTTGCTGGCGAAGCTGTTCACCCAAGCCCGTTAGGCCGTCCACCACTGCGGCAAGATTTTGCCGCGCTTGGGTGGGCGCAGGGAGCGGGGCGGTACGCTCGCGTGCATGGAGCATCCCGCGCCGAGGGTCATTCATGTTCGGCAGGGCAGAGTTGAGCCATCCGGCTCATGGCTGTACGTGTGGGTCGATGTCGATGCCAGTTCGGTGGAGTACATCGGCGGAACCGGATTCGATCCCGAACTGCGCGCGTACCTGCACGTCTCGAGCCATGATCACGAGGTTGGCCGGGTAAGAGCGATCGTTCCAAGCGCGACCGAGCGAGACTTCGACGTGCTGGCGTTCGGATTGCCCGACGCGGTGTCCCGTCCTGACGCGAAGGTCGCGCTGATGGACCGCCTCGCAGGACGGAGCGGAACGGCGGATCATCCAGGCTTGGACGACGTGGTTGGCGTAATCGCCGAGGCGGTTGCAGTCCACCTTCGAATGCTCGACAAGTCTGACCGGTAGAAGGTCGTTCGCAAGCCGGTCGCTGCGCGCCCGCGATCAGTGGCCAAGGCGGGACTCGCCAGCGGTCGCGGTCTATTGCGCCGGGCGCTCTTGCCGTCGCGTGACGATCAACCACGAGGCGTAGTTCTCTACGACCCGTCCGCCGAGGTCAGCCACAGCGGCGGCTGCACGCTCCACCTCCTCGGGGGACCAATCGCTGAATGTGGTGAAGAGGCGGTGGACCTGACGTTGATCCAGTTCCATGCTCCATCGATATGTGTGGGTGGACTCTAGTGAGAACAGACCCGCGCGGGTGAGCGCGAGCGCTGCTTCCGCGAGGTCCTCGGCGTTGCCGGGGCGGGGAGGTGCATCCCGCTCCGCCACGATCTGCGCGATCCGCTGACGGAATGGCGTCAAGGTGGCGGCTGGGTCGCCGAAGACGTTCCGCCACACCAGGAGCAGACCGCTCGGACGAAGCCAGCGGTGGACCCTCGGGAGAACGAGGTCCAGATCCATCCAATGGATGGAGGTCGCGGCAACCGCTAGGTCGAAGGATCGGTCGGGCACCCTCACCGTCTCGGCCCGCTCCTGTATGACGGTCGCCGCGGGATAAGCCGTTCTCATGCGTGCGGCGAGCCGCGGCCCCGGTTCCACAGCCGTGACACGCATCCCCGCCGCCAGCAACGGTCCGGTCGCCTGCCCAGTGCCCGCACCGAGATCAACGGCACTGCATCCCGGCTCGAGCACGCCCAGGTCGCGCACCGTATTCCACAACTCCACCGGATACGGCGGCCGGGCTTCCCCGTACACCTCAGCGTGCCCCTCGAAATGCATCCCGTCCGGCATCCCAACAGTCTAGGAATCGAGGTCGCGGCACCCCCACGAGGACGCCCGCAAAGCCGGTGCCTCAGCGGGTGTCCGTTAGCTGGCGACGGGTTCTATCGATTCCAGCGCGACCTCGACGGCGGCAGCTGTGTCTAGAGTGCGCCCCATCGTCCGCGCTTGCTGAAACATCACGGGAGAAGTCTGTTCGATGTCTCGCAGGACCGGCGCGTGAAACGACATTTTGGCGGCGTCGGCATTTCCCTTGCGTTGGCGGATTGTCTCTGCTGCTCCCAGCAGTTTTCCTCCGCGTTCTACGTCGCCGACCGCCACGGCAGTGGCGAAGAAGCCTTCCAGTGCATAAGCGACGCCTTGCTCATGTCCAATCGCTGATGCGACCAGTATCTGCTGTCGGAAGCACTCTTCGGCTTGGTCGAGGTCGCCCGCGAGGATAGCGGCCCATCCACGGGCGTTGAGCATGGAGCCTGTGAGCAAGCTGTCACCGATGCCGCCGCTGTCCGCTAGAAACGCGTCAAGAATTTCGACCGCTCCGGGAAGATTGCCTCGAAGAATATGGGCATGCCCGATCATGATACGAACCCCGGCAGCGACATAGGGATCGTTGAGAGACTCGACGAGGTCGAGCGATTGCTGCAGGTACTCCTCCGCGGCGTCAAAGTCGGGCGGGAAACTGTAGATGTGGATCCACGCGATCCCGGCCAGTGCTTTCGCTTCGCTGCGCCCATCCCCGTGTGCACCGAAGTAGTTGGCGCATTCGGTGAGGGGGCCGATCGACGCTCGATCGGGTTTGCGCCAGACGCCGATTAACACGACCTCCACTCGTGCGAGGGTCCGCGCTCGTTCTGACGCCTCGATACCGTCGTCCAGGACGCGTTGCATCCATGAGCTGACCTCGACGAGACGTCCCGTGATGCCCCAGAACCAGTCGAGTGACCAGACCAGGGTTACTGCGTCGTCCCATCGTCGGCTTTCGAGCAGATACTCGACCGCCGCGGTTAGTTCGTTGTTTTCGTCGACCAGGCGCGATGCCCATGCTTGCTGTTGTGGCCCGATGATCTCTGCGCCGGCAGCGGCGGCCAAGCGGATGTAGAACTCGGCATGGCGATCGCTGTACTGGGCGAATTGGTCAAGGGCGGTGAGGTTGTCGCGTGCGTATTCGCGAACGGTCGCCAACATGGTGAACCACGTGCGGTCTCCTCGGTCGTGCTCCTGGACAAGGCTTCCGTCGATCAGCGCGGTCAGCAGATCCAGGGTGGAGGATTCAGCCTCCTCCCCGTTGATCCACTCGGCGGCGTCAAGGGCGAAGCCGCTGCGGAAGACACCTAGACGCAGCAGCAGGGCATGCTGATCCGGGCGAAGGAGTTCGGCGCTCCAGTCGATCGTGGAGCGGAGCGTTTGCTGCCGCTCAGGCCGGTCCCTTGCGCCCTCGACGAGAAGCGGCAATGTGTGCTGAAGGCGGTCGGCGATTTCCGAGGGGCTCAAGACACGGACGCGTGCCGCCGCAAGTTCTATTGCCAACGGTAGATTGTCAACTGCTTGGCAGATCTTTGCGACGTGGCTGGCGTTCGAGTCGCTGATCTCGAAGTCTGGCTTCACCGCGCGGGCTCGTTCGGCGAACAGCTCGATGGCTGCAGTGCTGGGTAGGCTGCCGAGTGCGAGATTTTGCTCGCCGTCGACCCGGAGGAGCGTCCGGCTCGTCACCAGCACCGATACGGCGGTGTTCGACGCCAGACGAGCGAGTTCTGGAGCGGCGCCAATGACCTGTTCTGCGTTGTCGAGGATCAGCAACATGCGACGATCCCCAAGCGCAGTTTGCAACTGGATGTTTAACGGCGTCTTCCCGCTGTCGACAACGCCGACTGCGGAGGCAACCGCGTCAAGCACAAGAGCCGGGTCGCGTAGCGGAGCGAGGTCAACGAACGCCACACCGTCAAACCTCGGCCCCATTTCGCGCGCCGCGGCGAGAGCCAGCCTCGTCTTGCCCACACCGCCTGGCCCGGTGACGGTGACCAGCCGACGCCCGTCATCGATGAGGAACTGTGTCAAGATCGACAGCTCCGCTTGCCGCCCGATCAAGGGCGTGAGCACCGGTGGCGGCGCTACCAGCGTCGTAGCGCCGGGGGCACGTGCCGGTTCCGGAAGCGCAGACCGGCCGGTTCCCAACTCGAAGCGCTCTGCGAGCAGCGTAGCCACGTCGGAAGTGAGGAGGCGTCGCAACTCTGGTGCCCCGACAAACGTCACGTAGGAAACGCGGTCATCCTCACGGATGCGGTCGAGCAGATCTTCCAACCGCGGATCACGCTGGGCGCTTTCCTTGATGTAGATCAGCATCGGAATCTGCGGTGCGAGGTTGTACTCGTCCTCGAGTCCAGACACGGCTTCGCCGGGTGCGATCCAGCCGTAGGACTCCCAGTAGATGCCGACGAAGACATCACTCTGCTCGAGGTACGCCCTATACAGAGAACGAGGCGGGTGAGGGCGAGCGCCTAACTCAAACATGACCGGTGCGAGCGCGAGCCGTTCGATCGCAGCGCGAGCCGCCCGCCGCTCTTGCGCGAGTTCACGCAACGTCGAACTGACGAAGACCCGCAGACGCTGATCGGGAGTGCGGATGAGGCCCGGCGTGGCCCGATTCATGGGCCACAGTCTGGTACTCGCTGTGGCGACTGTCCAGAGCTGACACAACCGCGCGCGGCGTCATGAGGAGGCTTGACGCCACACCGCCTGACTTCGGCGGCGGCTCGTCGACGAGGACCAAGTGGCTGCTCTGCTCGCGTGTCGGCTGCCCACTGGTTGACGCGAGATACGGCTGCGAAAATGGAGCATGGTCACCGCCCCCACTGCGGAAGACTTTCGCGCATGCATGGCTGAAACCCCGCGAACCGTCGCCACGGCCTTAGGCCCCGTCGAGTACGCCGAACGCGGCGACGGCTCACCGGTTCTCGCTGTCCACGGCACGCTCGGCGGCTGGGATCAAGGATTGGTCAGCGCAGAATTCCTGCGACTGAACGGCTACCGAATCATCGCTCCGAGCAGACCCGGATACCTCGGCACACCACTGAGCACCGGACGCACCTTCCGTGAGCAGGGCGACGCCCTCGCGGCGTTGCTGGACTCGCTCAGCATCGACGACATCATCGTGCTCGGCGTCTCAGGCGGCGGACCCGCCAGCTACGAACTAGCCGCGCGGCATCCAAGTCGCGTTTCCAAGCTCGTGCAGATCGACAGCGTATGTATCCCCGGCCCCCTCCCGAACCGGATGTCGAGCATCGCCGCGCGCGACGCCACAGCGAAGCTGGAACTATGGCTACTCCGCCACGCGACAAGGTGGACGCTTAGCCTGCTACTGCGCGGAGCAGGGACGTACACGAAACGTGAGGCCACCGAGCGCGCCACAGCGCTTGCAGCCACCCCCGGTCGGACGGCCCAGCTGGAGGCGGTGCTCGCCGCGTCGCTCGGTTCCGCCCGGCGCCGGCCCGGCATGCGGAACGACTTCACGGTGTTCGTGCCGGCGCCGCTGGAAAACATCACCTGCCCGACACTCATCGTCCATGGGTGCTATGACAAGATGGCGCCGCCCACTAACGCGCAGTACGCAGACGCACACATCGCCGACTGCGACGTGCACTGGATGGACGGCTCACATGTCGCTTTCGCCGTGGAAGCGGCAGAGACCGCTCCAGCCGTCGTACTCGACTGGCTACGCAACGAGCGCTGACGCCTCAGCTTGGCGAGATTCCGCGTTCCACCAGGTACGCTCACTGCTCGCTGGACGGTCCCTGACCGTACGGGTGCCGGTCGGACCGCGGGCTCGTCTCGCGGATAAGCGCGCACGACGCCGTTAGCCCGTCGACAAACTGCGGAAGTTTGCCTAGTCGATTCGCGGACGTTGCCTGCCCTTGCAACGATTCGGGTGGACCATAGGCTGACGACCATGACTGTTCCCGATAGCGGTCGCCAGCAGCGCAGCGTCTGGCCGACTATCGTCAGCGATCACGCGTACGCGATTCGCGATTGGATGACCGCGCTCGGGTTCATCGAAGATCTGCTGATCCTGGGTAAGGACCCAGACAAAATCCACCACTGTCAGCTGGACTGGCCCGAAGGGGGTCGAGTGCTGCTCTCAAGCACTGGTGAGCGCCCGACGCCGTGCAGGCCAGGCACGAGTTCACTGCATGTTGTGACTGCGACCCCGGACGCAGTCATGGCCCGCGCGCGCATCATCGGAGCGAACGTCGTGAACGAACTGGTCAACCAGACGGATTATCCATCGCGTGAGTTCACGATCTCTGACCCCGACGGCAACCACTGGACATTCGCCACATTCGCGGGATAGCAAGCGTACGGGCGCCCGGGGTACGAGTTCCTAGCCGTTCGGCAGTCGATCCCTCACCGCGGCAGGTGACGAATCAGATGGGATCCTTCTATCGAGCGGGTTTCACGGTTCCCCAGCGCGCGAGAAGAATTCTGGGAAGCCTGTCGAATTCGGTCTGGAGCGTTCGTAGCGATGATGAGAGAGAGGAACTCACCCATGAAACTCACCATCAGCCTGCAGGTGACGCTCGACGGCGTCGCACAAGCGAACGGCGGCAACAACGAGGACTTGGATCCCGGCTTCACCCGCGGGGGCTGGGCGCTTCCGCTCGGCGACGACGAGAGTGTGCAGTACATTCTCGACACGTGGCGACGTCCTGACAGGTTCCTGATGGGCCGCAAGACGTTCGACATGTTCGCGACCTTTTGGGGTGCGCGCAGCGACGACGGCGGATTCGGCGAGGCGATCAGTTCGAAGCCGAAGTACGTGGTGTCGAACACGCTGATCAACCCGGCCTGGGAGCAGTCCACCGTCATCTCGGGCGATGTCGTCGCCGAGATCCGTGAGATCAAGGCGCAGCACGTCGGGGAACTGTTGCTAGTCGGCAGCGTTCGGCTCGCGCGCTGGTTGCTTGACAATGAGCTGGTGGATGAGCTCAACCTCGTCCAGTTCCCGGTGATCGTCGGCGAGGGCGAGCGCCTGTTCCCGCAGGACGGTATCGACATCAGGCTCGAGCTGCTCGACTCGCAGGTGTTCGGCACCGGAGTAATCGGCCTCACCTACCGCGTCGCTGGTCGTCCCGAGTACGCCTGAGGGAGAGGATCCACCCATGCATTATCTGGTCAACGTCATCGACTACCGCAGCGAATCGGGGACCGCTGAGGAGCAGGTCGCGATCGATGTCTTCAACAAAAAGCTGATCGCGGGTGGCTACTGGGTCTTCGCGGCCGGGCTCGCCGACCCGACCACCTCGACCGTGATTGACGGCCGCGGCGACGAGCCGATCTTCACCGATGGCCCGTATGTTGAGGCCAAGGAGTGGGCCGCCGGCTTCTGGATCATCGAAGCCCCCGACCTCGACGTCGCGCTTGCGCTGATGGCCGAGGGCTCGAGGGCCTGCGATCGCCGCCTCGAGGTGCGTCCCTTGCTGGCGCCGCCTGCTTGAGTGACGTCCAGGAGGCCCTGACCCGCGCCCACCGGGAGGAATGGGCGCGGGTCGTGGCGACGCTCGCGAAGCGATTCGGGAGTCTCGATACCGCGGAGGAGGCGGCCGCGGAGGCCTTCGCGACCGCCGCGGAGCGTTGGCCGCGGGTCGGCATCCCGCCCAACCCCGGCGCGTGGCTTACTACGACCGCAACCCGCAAAGCCATCGACCGGATACGTCGCGAGAGCAGCCGCGACGCCCGGCACCGGGAGGCTGAGCTCTTGTACGGCACTAAGACCGAGCCCCTCGGCGCGATCGATGACGACCGACTGCGGCTGGTCTTCATCTGCTGCCACCCGGCGCTTGCGATGGGGGCGCGTGTCGCATTGACGCTCCGGATGGTCGGCGGGCTGACCGTCACCGAGATCGCGAGCGCCTTCCTCGCGCAAGACACCGCGATTGGTGCCCGTATCACGCGCGCCAAGGCGAAGATCGCTGCTGCCGGCATCCCGTATCGCGTGCCCGCTGCTGACGACCTACCGCGCCGCGTCTCGGGAGTTCTGGCGGTGCTCCTACTGATCTTCAACGAGGGGTATCTCGCGACTGGACCTGACACGGCACCGGTTCGCGGGGAATTGACCGCAGAGGCGATCCGACTGACGCGGTTACTGCACCAGTTGCTGCCCGACGACGCCGAGGTGACCGGGATGCTGGGCCTCATGCTGCTCACAGACTCGCGCCGGTCGGCGCGGGTGTCATCGCAAGGCGCCCTGGTCCCCCTGGCCGAGCAGGATCGCCGGCTGTGGGATGCGGCACTGATCTCCGAGGGCCACGCCCTCGTCCGCGAACGGCTTGCCTCCGGCATCCCGCCGGGCCGGTACCAGCTGCTGGCGGCGATCAACGCCGTGCACACTGACGGCGATGCGACTGAGTGGACGCAGGTCGTCGCGCTCTACGACCAGCTGATACGACTCGACGCCTCGCCGATTGTGCGGCTCAATCGCGCCATCGCGGTGAGCGAGCGCGACGGCGCGGAGGCAGGGCTTGCGCTCGTCGACGAGCTCGGGTCCGACCTGGTGGACTACCACGCGTACCACGCCGCTCGCGCCAAACTGCTTCGGCGGCTAGGTCGTGATGCGGCATCCCGCGAGGCGTACGACGCCGCGATCAAGCTCGCTACCAACACGGCCGAGGTCGCGTACCTCAGGGCGCAGCGAGAACAGCGAGACTGACTAAGAGGCGTCCCGCTACCCGGTCGTGTATCGACCGCGCGGGGGACGACTCACGCCACGTTGAGCGGCGGACGCCAGGCGGCGAGCAGCTTGGCTTCGAGTGAGGCTGCTTCCTCGCTTGATGCGCTGGTGACCCACGATAGGTCGCAGCTTCGGATCCATTCCGTGACGATGGCGACTTGCTCGTCCGTCATGACTGTCGGACGACGTCGCGTGTGTTCCCGGGTGAGATTCAGCTCTCGCACCGCTACCCAGGAGCGGACTGTGCTTCGACTGAGGTCCAGGGACGTCCCAAGATGCGTCCCGAGGCGCGACCTGAGGTTCGAAGCCTTCCCTAGATAGACGCAGTCGCCGTCGCGGAACCATGCGTACACCCCGGGGCCGTCAGGAACATCGCCGCGCTGTATGGTGCTTGCCGGTTGCCTTGGCTGAGCGAGTACGACGTTCCACTCCGGGGTAGAAGGGCTCGTCATGTCGCCAGGCTAGCGATCGCACTCGACATCGCTGACACCTCGCTCCTAAGCGGGTCGCTCACGGCAACAACGCCGATACCGCTGACAGGTCTCAGCCGTTGCGACGATTAGGCAAAAGCTCGAACGATCTGGTCCGCGAAAGTGCCGGCAGTGTTCAGGGACATCGAGGTCACCACCACCGCGATCACAGCAAAGATCACGATGCGACCGAGGCTGCTGCGGCGGACGATGGCAGCGGCGAGCACACCGACGGCAGTGAGCACCGCGATCGTCTGGCCGGCGACCACCGCGAAGGCGACGTGCACGAACGTTGCTGTGCCGGGTTCAAAGCCTCGGGGTGTGAGAAGCGCGATCAGCGCGGGCACAACGACGACCCCAAGGACAAGATAGATCCCCGGGGGCAGCTCCCGCTTGCCCTTAACGTTCGGCGCGGCTTCCTGCGTGGCGCTCATGTCGACACCGTACCGCGTCACATTCGGAAGCCCGACGTGTCAGGAGATTGTCGTCATTGGCGCGGTTACGCAGGTCCGCCCTGAAGCGGGTGCCGCAGCGCGCGGGTTAGGTGCTGGCGTGAGTTGTCAGCTCGACTCGGACGAAGGGGAGTTCGTCGCGGGTTAGGACGACAGTAGCTAGGGCAGAGCCGTCGAGTTCGGTTCCGACGGCGAAGACATGCGGATCTGTATCGATCAGGACCGCGGGGCGGTCGATTCCATCGATCCGGAGGATGGCATCGTGTTGCACGCCGGCGGTGGTGATGTCGGGTGCTGGGGGGAGGCTGCCGACCCTGCCGTCGAGTCCTCGTTCTCGCCGGAAGCTGGTGTTCAGCACCTCGGTTGTGTGATCGACGAGCGCCTCGGCGATCGAGGGCCGTTCCGCTGGGTCGCGGTACCAGCTGGTCCTCACGGCCTCCCACAGCATGGGGTAACGCTGCCGCTCGGTCAGTTCGATGAGCCATTTCGGTAGCGGCCACGGCGGGACCTCGTCCAGCGCGCGCTTGACCTCTTCGTCGAGATCCGCCAGGTTGGCAGGGTCAGCCCGATCTGCAGGGTTACGAATCACGATGTACGAAAACCCGACCTGCGCGTTACGCAAGCCGGCGCCGTCCGATCCATTGCCGATCGGGGACGGGCCGAACATTTCGATCGTCGGCTGAGGAGCCAACCCGAACACCGGGACCGGCCACTGCGCGATGCGTTCTCGCTGTGCGTCCATCGGGTCCGGCGAGTCCACACCGAGGACTCCCTCGAACTCATAACGAGCAAATCCCATGCGACAGAGTCTCCTCCACGTCTGCGCCCAAACACCACGGCGACGATCGACGCCTGGATTCTACAGTCGCTCACCAGACTCGGCGACTTTCGAGCGCTGGCTTATCCCCGCGGCGACCAACGGTCTTCCGCGTTGCACCACTCGGCGCGCAAGCGGGTCCGCGTGCGAACTCATCCGCCCGCGCCCCACGCGCTGCGACGCTGATCTGTCGGCTCGTTGAACTGGTTGTTCGGCGTATCCGACGGAGAGTCGGGCCGGCTCCGACGCGTTTCGTATGTCTCTCGCTCCGGCCTGAAGAATCGGCCGAGTCTCTGCCAGAGGGACGCTTTCGCAGTCATCGCAACTCCCGTCGTTCCGACGGAGTCTACGTTGCCCGTCCGTTCAAGGGTCCCCATGCGGAGGTTAGAACCAGAGTTGATTCGCGACCGCCCGCTGTCTTGGCGTGAGAATTGTCAGATGTCGCGACGCAAGGACGGTAGACCTCGGCCGGTCACGCCTGCAACAGAGCAACGCGTGGGCGAGACGCTGAGCGGGCAGGCGAATGCGAAGACCGAACGCATGTCGCTCGGCGATCCACGGCGCAGCCTCCCCTCCAGGCTGGAGACCGACGAGTTCTTCTTGCGACCGATCACGGCCGCAGACGCGCCGCGCGATCATGAGGCGATCATGGAGACGCGGGTTGACCTGCGCACATGGGAGCAGTCCTCCTGGCCCGCCGACGACTTCACCGTCGAGGCGAACCGTAAAGACCTCGCCGATCTCGAACAACGTCACGTGGAGCGGCGCGCGTTCACCTACACGCTGCTCACCCCGGATGGCACCACCTGTCTGGGCTGCGTCTACATCTTCCCCACCACCGCGACCTTCCTCACAAGAGCCACCGTGTCGCCCGTCGCGGGGGAAGCTCAGTGGGCGGAGATCGACGCGGTGGTCTACTTCTGGATCCGACAGTCGCGGATCGCTTCCGCTATGGACGTGCGACTCCTTGCCGCGCTCAGGACCTGGCTGGACGAGACCTGGGCGCTCACACGGACCGTGTTCGTGACCAACGAACGGTTCGCGCAGCAAGTTGATCTCCTCGACTCGGCCGGACTGCAGGTGATGTTCGAGCTGCGCGAACCTGGCAAGCCCGGAACATACCTCGTCTATGGATGAGTAGCCGGTCGCCAGCCGCAAGCGATCGCACTCGACATTCCAACGCCGCCCAGAGGCCGGTCGTGCTTCGGGCGCAACGGCAAGGGTCGTCAGTCCGCTCGAATCAAAGGGATCGTCACCTGGGTCCCGGCAGGACGAAAGTGGCCGGCCAAACGAACAAGCTTGCGGTGAGGTGTCGAGCCGACGTCACGCGACTCGGCGTACTCGACCGTTTCGACGAACAGCTCGAACCCTCGTTCGCCTCGCTCGCGGGAAATCCAGGCGAGGACCTCCTCCACCGAGTCGGCGTCAGAGACTCGTTGCGGGTCGTGCTGCGCCGGCGTTTCAACATCGTCCCCAGTCCAAAAGCACACCCAGTAGACGAATGCGTCCTCCGGCTGCGCTTCGAAGAACGACTCGTCCCGCTCGGATTGCATCTGACCTCCCGGCTCACTCCGACGCTATCGCGCGCGGCTAGAATGGCGCCCTGCCAGCCGCCACGTTCGTAGCGGGGTCGTCCTGCGGGCACGGATGATTCCGGGCGTTCCCCGAGCAAGCGAGCCCATCCGGGCTCCAACCCCCGTTCACACCCCGCCCGTGTCATTTCGGGAGTATTGAGCGAGAGCGGAACCGTCTTTGCGCCTCGGCAGCATCGCGCCATCTATGGCACCGAAGCGGACGTGCCTGCCTGCGTCCACTCAACATCGCCGCCGAGCTCACGCCCGTCGTTCATGGTTGAGTAGCGTGCTCAAGACTGAACGATCAGGCGGCCGTGCGACGCCGATCTGTCTCTCAGAACGAAGCTTCCTGCAGGCCGAAGGACGGGACTAGACAGCCAGCCCCTGGAGGACTAGTTTTCGCGGCATCTGGGAATGATGGGGGCAACCTATGAGCGACGAGGATTGGCTTCTCTGCACCAAGGAAGGAAAGCGCTACGAAGCCAAGTACTTCGCCGACGCCCGCATTCATCTATCTGAGCCTGACGCCCCGATTGGACATCATCGAGAGACGGGCCTTCGTTACGAGAAGCGCGGCCAAGAATGGGTTCAGGTGCGCCCTGAGTTCCACCTGCCGGCCGTGAAAAAATTGCGCAGGGGCGGCGCCTGATGCGCGACAAGTTCCTAAGCCTTCCCATACAGATTGACGGGAAGATCGAGATTGTTGAGCCAGCCAAGGAGGCCGCATCGCCTGACCCGGCAGCCCTGACAGAGGGAGACCTCGCCGTCCTAAAGGACGTACGCGCGGCCGACATCGCCAGCCTCGCCGCACTTCACGCGGGATTGATTTCGCTCGCCTCGGGATCCGTCGATCGGTCGCGAGCTGCAGCGACGGCCACTGTCACCGCCTCCAGCGCGATCGCCACGATCTATGCGGGCCTCCTCGCACTTGTCTACAGTGCTGGCGGAACGGAGCTTCCGAGTCGCGCCCTCATCGCGCCGATATTCTTTGCCCTCGCAATTGCTCTGGCCACCGCGTACATGTCTTACATCACGGCCAGCGGAAGCGTGGCGGACGTCGATGAAGAGGGTGGGTGGGCGCTCAAGGCCTACAACCGCGTTCAGTTCTTTGTCGACTACACGCGCACCATCGTGTTGCGTCGCGTATGGATGCTCCAGGCCGCGGTGATTGCCCTTGCCATCGCCGTCTGCGGTATGGCGTGGCCGTTCGTGTCGCCGGGGTCCACCGACGTAGAGCCCATCACGCCTGCTTCGGTAGTCGTGATGTGGCCAACCCCGGTACCGACTCCGGACAATCCAGAGCAGGCTGCAATCCTCTTCAATGCGCAGGTGGATCAAGCTGTTGCGGATGCAGAATCCCGCGCCGAGGCCACAGACGCCGAAGCCCAAGCTGAAGCTGAAACAGAAGCGCAGCCCAGCTGGATGGATTCTGAGGTCTTCTTCTTCGGCACTGTCGGCGTGGGCCTGCTTCTGATGACCGCGGTTCCGTACTTCACCTGGCTAGCAACGCGTAGCCGCGCGTGGTAAGTAGCCCGCGCCGCAGACTGTGTGCGCCGGGCGGCGAGGATCCCTGTTCGGGCACTGTGCGTTTCTGGGACCTGCTCGCGCCACTTGTTCGACCAACGGGGCTCTACCACGAAGAAAACCCCGCACCGTCGCGTTCCCCGAGTGAGGCGAAGCCGCAGCGCACGCGATACCGGCCGGGTGTGTGCTGGACGGGGAAGCGGTTATCTGGGCGGAGGGACATCTGGAATTCGACGAGCTGCAACGCAGCTAGCGCGGGTAGCCGCGGATGAGTCAGCGGCTAGGCTCGGCGGTATGGGCAGGTTCATTTACGACAGCATGGCGAATTCGGTCGACATCGACGACCGGACGCTGGCACATCTGCGGATCGTGGTGATGAACAAGCTGCGTCGTACCGAGCCGTTCATGTTCGACGTCGTGGTGGGCGACGGCAGTGGTCGTCGCAGCTTCTGGATGCACCCGTCGGTGCCGATCCAGTTCCACTTCTTCGGCAGCCGGAACCCGCGCATCAACCGCGCGTGGATCGAGGACCTGATGCAGGCCGCGAGCGGTCCTAGCGGGCTGACGATCACCCCCGAGCCGGCCGAGGACACCCCGCCCGGGGAGTGATCAGTCCTCAGGCTGAATAGCGACCTCTGAGGTCTCGATCACGCCGGGCGCAGGGGACACCTCGCCGGGGATCATCTCGATGCCGGCGACCGTGAGCTTGTCGATCGAGAGTTCGTCGACGTCGACCTTGCCCACGGTCAGGTGCGGCTCCTCCTCGGTGACGACCTCAACCGGTCCGGTGTCGAAATGCTCGGCGATCAGGGTGATTCCGCCGGAGGAGTTGGCGGAGTTGGCGAGTTCCTCGATCCACGCCCGGCTGAGCTGGGTGGGCTCGGGGTCGTCGAAGACGAAACGCAGCGGGATCGACGGGTGCAGCCAGATCGTGCTCCGGCCGCGCGGCTGGTCGTCAGGATGGCGCCAGCCGACCGTAAAGCTCTCGTTGCGGCGCAGCTTGGTCGCCACGACCACTTTCAGGTGCGCAAGAGCGCGATCGCCGATGTGGATCGGAGTTGCCGACCCGCCGTAGTAGATAGTGCCCACGGACAAACCATAGGCCCTCTGCCGGAAGACCCCGCGGAAGCGACGTTCAACTCCGCAAAGTCATCGCCTACCTGGTGATCCTCCTCGGCATCAGAATGCGTCCACCGAGGTGTCGTGGAATCCACCGAAGGGATAATCGACATCTCCGGTGTCCCGATCGTCGAAAGGAACAGTCTCGACGAGGAACGTCACGGACTGAGAGCCCGTGATCAGGGTGCTGACAGTGCGGTTCCCGACCACGACGAACTCCACGAACCTGCCACCATCGTCCAGTGCCTTCTCGATACGGCGCTGCAGGCCCTCGAAGTCCTGTGTTTGCGCGAGAAGGTAGACGGACTCGCCAACGGTGATGGTCGTTCGCACCATGGTCTTGGCATCGCTCATGCTTAAGAACCCTACGCCCAGCTCGGCCCGCGAGACTCCGGAGCTTGCGCTATCTTGGCCACTGACCTGAGGCGCCCACCAATGAGCCACCGCCGTTGGCCTTTATCCCAGTCTGGGCAGGAGTCTTTCGCGCCGCAGGCCTAGGTGGGATGTCCAGGCAGGTTGTGGAGTCTGCTGAACGGTACGGCTCCGATGGCGGAGTGGTGCCTGTGCTGATTGTAAAGTGCAGCCAGCCGGGGAGCGCGGTGCGTCGTTCGGTCTCTGACGTGTAGAAGTGTGCGTATGCCATCCGCTTCCGTGCAGTCGGGCCGGGCTCACGAGGGATGCAAAGGGAGGGCGCGCTACCCGAAGCGCTGTCGCTCAGCGCAGAAGCGGGGTCAGCAGTTCGGTGACCGCGAGTTCGGTCTGGGCCGTGGACAAGTTGCCGTCGAATCGCAGGATCCGCCAGGTGGTCGCGTCGCAGATGGACACGATCTGGGCGAGCCGCCTCTGTCGGGACGCGTCGTCGGAGGGCGGCGAAAGGTGCTCAGAAAAGGCGCGTCGGCACCAATCAAGGTGATACGCCCTGCCGCGCGCGACGATGTCCGGCAGCCCTGGCACGAGTGAGGCCTCGGAGTAGGTCTTGAGGATTAGCAGCCCGTATTCGTCGTAGTGCTCCACCAGCGCTCGAATCGTCTCAGCTGAGCCGGATCGCAGCGCTGCCTCGCGCTTCGCCGCGATGCGTCCGAGTTCGCGTTCGACTGTTGTGGTCATCAGCACCGGTTTGCTGCCGAACCGGCGGATCACCGTCTGCGAGGTCACGCCGGCGTCCGCGGCGACGTCGTCAAGTCTGATCCGCTCGTATGGGGTGGTGCGCAGGCGCTCGAGCATGCAGTCGATGATCCGCTGACCCGTGAGCTCTGCAGCGTCTGCTCGGGCCGACATCCGGTACTTGCGCTCTTTCATGTTAGTCATGGTAACGTGAAATCATGAAGACCTCCTCCGAACGCTCCGAGCGTGTCGATACCCGCCTCGGCTCCCTCGCCGTTCGTCGCGTCGGCGCGGGCGACATGACCGTGCTGTGGTCATCGATGTTTGTCGACAGCCACACCTGGGACGTCGTGCTGCCCCTGTTACTGGCCGGTGCCCCCGAACGAGAGTTCGTCCTCATCGACCCGCCCGGGCTGGGTCTCAGCGATGCGCTTACACGGCGCAGCAGCATCGCCGAAGCAGCGGATGCCGCGCGGGACGCCCTCGCCGGGCTCGGTGCGACCACCCCTGTCGACTGGGTGGGCAACGCATTCGGTGGGCACATCGGCTATCAGCTCGCGACCGACCCCTCCATCATCCGTAGTTTCGTTGCGATCAGCGCGCCTACTGAGCCGATACCTGCTCACCTCCGGCGCCAGATCGCCGTTCTTCATCCGGTCCTGCGCTGTTTCGGAGCGATCCGACCGGTACGCGCGGCAGTGATTTCGGCGATGTTGACGGATGCCTCGGCCGCGATTCCGGGTATCCGCGACGTGATCGTCGAAAGTCTCAACCGACCCACGCGAGCCAGCATGAGTTACGCGCTGCGCGCGTTCATCATCGATCGAACCGACGTGACCGATCGCCTCTCGGGCATCGGCGTCCCCAGTCTGTTCATCGCATCCGATGACCGGGGAGACTGGAGCCCCGAGGATGCTGTGCGCGCGGCGGCATCCGTGCCGCACGCCAGATCCGTCACAGTCACCCGAGCGCGCACGCTCATTCCGCTCGAGCAGCCCGATGCACTTGCGCAGGCGATCCTCACATTCTGGGCAGCCACCGGCGCGTAGCCGGTGGCGCCCATCGCGCGGTATTCTTTCCGCGCGATGTGGCTCGCCGAGTGCATTGCTCGTCAGGATCGCCTGCGCAACCACCGTGCTGGGGGCCGCCATGAGCGCGCGAGTCCGTCGACTGCTCTTCGCTATAAGCGCGACCTCCGCCGCTCGCTGTCGGCTTGCTTGGGCTCGCGTGGTGCGCGCCCGCCGGCGACCCGACACCATCGCCGAGTCCGACTCGGACAACCGTCGTGATCGACGGCAGCTTCGAGGTGGAGGCGGGCCGGTCTCTTGCCCTACTGTGCGTGGGCGATAAATCCCCGACGGTCGTGTACGACGCGGAACCGGCGCCAGCGGCACCTCTGTGCTCGCGCCCGCCGTCAAGTCGCTCGCGAAGACTACGCGTGTCTGCACGTACGATCGGGCAGGGACAGGCAGGAGCGACCCTCCGCCCGACCGCGCACGCACGGTTGATGACCTTGCCGATGACCTACACACGCTCCTCGACGCGGCGGAGGTCTCTGGACCCTACCTGCTGGTCGGCTCGTCCAGCGGCGGCTTCGACGTGTATCACTACGCCGGCCGCTTTCCCGATGAGGTCGCGGGAATCGTCATGGACGACGTGCCGGCCCCCAAGGCAGACATGCCCGCGACGGAAGTGCCCGCGTGGGACAGCCCCGACAACCCGGAGCACATGGACTATGTACTGTTCGAGCACCAGCTGGCAGTCGACCGTCTGCCAATCCCCGCCATACCGGTCACCGTCCTCTGGGCGACGCACGGGCAGTCGCCGAGCCAGGAAGAACAGGCACTGTGGCTCAAAGGCAGCTCGAAGCCCGTGTCCATCGCCGTGGAGTCGGGTCACGACATCATGGGCGGCAACCCGGCCGCAGTGGCCGATGCGATCGCCGACATGCTCGCCTCGCTACGGGGCTGAGCCCCACGCCCGTTAGATTTTGGTGAGACCGTTCCGGCATGCCCTTCGGCTCTCCCGACGTCCAGGACGGGCGCGCCCAGCGCGCGGAACCCGGTCGATGAACGGGCGGTCTGCCCGCGGGCGCGCTCCCGCGCGCGGCGCCGCGCGCGTAGGGTGATCGCCATGAGCGAAGACGGGTGGCGTGCGTTCCTCACCGGCGAAGGCGTCGATGACTGGGTGATTCTTCATGGTGGCCCGACCGCCGTGTTCAAGGTGGGCTCGCTCCAGGAGGCTGCGCGGCTGGCGGCGGCCGTGGCGGAGATCCCAGGGCTCGGCCCGCGCACGTTGCTGACAGCGGTCTCGGACCGTCTCACGGTAAAGCTGACTCGCGAGATGTGGGGAACCGAACGGTCGCACCTTGATGTGGCTAGGAAGATCTCGACCATCGCCCGCGACCACGGTGCGGTCGCCGACACGGCCCGGGTACAGGAGGTGCAGGTTGCTGTCGCAGCAATGCCCGACGCGATCGATCTGCCGTTCTGGCGAGCGGTGCTGGGATACGCGCCGTTGCACGAGGACAACTGCATCGATCCGCTCGGTCAGGGATCAACGGTATGGATGCAGGAGTTGGACCCTTCGAAGCCCCTCACTCACGCCATGCACATCGACGTCTCGCTGGCCAAGGAGCACATCGAGGCTCGCGTCGCCGCGGCAGTGGCCGCGGGGGGCCGGGTGGTTGAATCCGTCGAGGCGCCCAGCGGATGGATCCTCGCCGACCGGTCGGGAAACAAGGTGTGCCTGGCAGCCTGGCCAGACGGCGCGGAACCCGCCAGCCCCGAGCAAGCCGCATAAAGTCCACAGCGGCGCAACCAGATAGAGGGCGCGGGACTTCGAAACTAATTATGCGACCGATTGCCGGTCCGTCAGTGAGACAGTCCGAGTCGCGCAAGCGGATCGCTGAGCGATCGTGCGTCGACCCCGCCACGAAGCCTCGCCAGATCGCTCACAGCCGACATCTCCACGCCCAGCCTCCGATTCCCGGGCGGTGAGTGCCGTAGCAATGGGTATTTGTCTTCCCCCCAACGAGGCTTCGTGCGGGAAATCAGGAGATAGTCTGAGCCGCTATGAAAGTGGTCCAGCGGGAAATCAGTTACGTCCGGTTCGAGCATGTCGCCCCGGACGAAACTTGGGCTGAGATCGCGAAACTCTTCATCTCAATCTTCGCGGCCCCTCCTTACAACGAATCGCCAGACGAACTCCAAAGCATCGACCAATGGGGCCCCGACCAACTCGCCAGTGCTGGTGGGCGACTTGTCGCGGCGGGCCACGATGGGCACGTGATCGGCTTCGCGTTATCTCAGAGGCTTGACCAGGACAGCTCCTGGCAGCGACGACTAGACGCAATGCGGCCAGCGCTGGACGCGGCAATCACACCATCGCGAACCGTGATTGTGCAGGAACTTGCTGTCGACGAAAGCTTTCGAGGCCGTGGGATAGCCAAACAGTGCGTCCGTGAACTCCTCTCGAACCGAACTGAGCACGATGCCGTCCTGGGTGTTTTTGGCCAAGCTGCACAGGCACGAGAGATGTATAGACATTGGGGTTTTTCTGAGCTCGGGACCGCCCTCATTTACGGCGGAGCCGTGACCCTGCATGCCTTGCATCACAAACTTCCCTGGACGGTCTGACCATCGGACACCAGACCGAGTAGGAGCCCGCAACCGGTCCCTAGGCGGGCGACAAGGGCATGCTCAGAACCCGCCGCACTGTTCCGTCGTTGCCTCGATCCTCGTCTTCCCGGTGCATCCCGATCTTCTCCGCCACCCGAATCGACGCGCGATTGTCGGGGTGGACGATCGCGATGACTTCTTCGGCTCCGAGTCGGTCCCTCGCGAAGTCGCGGCACGCGGCGGCCGCCTCTGTCGCGAGTCCCAGCCCTTGCCAGCGGGGCAGGACGTGGTAGCCGATCTCCAGGCGCTTGACTCCGTTGACGTCCTGCCAAGTGAGGCCACAATCCCCGACGAACTCCCCATCACTTGTCTCGATGATCCAGAGCCCGTGTCCGTCCCGGACATAGTTCTTCAGGTTCCAGTCGATCCACGACGCCGCCTGCTCACGCGTCTTCGGGGCGGGATAGAACCGCATGACATCGGCGTCTCCGAGAAGGCCGGCCATCGCGGGCAGAGCGGCTGGAGCCATCTCGCGAAAGCGCAGGCGCGGAGTGTTCGGCGGAAGCATCCGTCGACCATAGCGAAACCCCCGCCCAACTCGTCATCGGGTGGCACATGGAGAACGGGACCGCCCGCGCACCAGGCCGGCGCAGGCTGCCGGACCGTTCGCCGGCGCGCGGATGTCGGTCCCCACGCGAGCGATGTGGGATCGGCGTCGTCCGCTTCGAGCAGGTTGCCCGAGTATGGACACTGTGGCGACGCGACTGCGCCGGGCACCCGGGCGTAGACGGGCTGGTCCATCACAGCGACGCTGGCTCGCAATTCACGAGCGTGTCGTTCGCCGAAACACTCGCCCTCGAGGGCATCGCCGCGTCGATCGGATCGATCGGCGACGCGTACGACAACGCCCTCGCCATCGACGGCGTCGAATGGGTCACCGCAGGCTGGGTCGATTGGTGCAACGCCAGGCGGCTGCACTCGACCATCGGCAACGTCCCGCCCGACGAGTTCGAGGCCGTCTACTACGCTGACCTCGAAACCCCATCCCACCCGGTGATGGAACCCGCACAGGAGCGGCCAAGAACCGGGGACGGTTCAGTGTGGTGAGCACATAGTTTGGTTGCATGTCGCAGAGCGGGGGCAATGGTGTCGCAGCTGCTGGGTAGGGAGCGGGAGCGCCATATCGTCGAGCAGCTGCTGGTCGCGGTGCAGGCCGGGCGCAGCAGGGCGCTGGTGGTGCGCGGCGCGGCGGGCATAGGCAAGACGGCGCTGCTGGAACACCTGCGCGATGCGGCGATCGCCTCCCGCTTCCGGGTCGAGACCTCGACGGGTGTCGAGGCCGAGATGCAGTTCGCCTTCGCCGGACTCCACCAGTTCTGCGCCCCTTTCCTGGATCGCCTCGCAGCTCTGCCCGAGCCTCAGCAGCGGGCTCTCGGCACTGCCCTGGGGAGTCGAAACGGCCCCGCACCCGACAAGTTCCTGATCGGCCTCGCCACCCTCAACCTCGTCGCCGAAGCCGCCGAGCATGGGCCGCTGCTGTGCGTGGTCGACGACGTGCAGTGGCTCGACGAGGCATCGGCTGAGATCATCGCCTTCGTCGCTCGGCGCATCGACGCCGAGCGCCTGGCGATCGTGTTCGGCCTGCGCAATGCCGACGGCGGAGGCCAACCGGGCGCCTTCTCGCACCTCCCGGAGTTGCAGCTGACCGGACTCGACCACACCGCCGCGCGGACATTGCTGAGCACCGCGTTCCGAGCGCCCGTCGACGAGGCCGTGCGCGAGCTGATCATCGCCGAAGCGCGCGGCAACCCTCTCGCCCTCCTGGAACTGCCGGCACACGTTCCGGCGGCACGGCTCGCGGGCGGCTTCGACCTCCCGCACCTGCCGGATGTCCAGGAACGGGTCGAACGCGGGTTTCTGAGCCGCTACCGCGAACTCCCCGCGGCGACGCAGCTCCTGCTGCTCGCGGCGGCAGCCGATCCCACCGGCGATCCCGAGCTGCTGCACCGCGTCGCCGCAGAGCTCGGCGTCTCGGCGGAATCCTCCGCGCCGGCGGAGATGGCCGGATTGATCGACCTGGGAACGAAGGTGCGGTTTCGCCACCCACTCGTGCGCTCGGTCGTGTACCGGTCGGCCGACGCACCGAATCGCCGCCGCGTCCACGGCGCATTGGCGGCCGTCATCGATGCAGCGCATGATCCCGACCGGCGCGCGTGGCACCGCGCTCACGCCGTGAGTGGGGCCGACGAAGCGGTCGCCGCAGAGTTGGAGCGCTTGGCCGGGCGGGCGCGCTCTCGCGGCGGGTACGCCGCGGCCGGCGCGTTCCTGCGGCGGTCGGCAGAACTCACCCCGGGCGTCGCCGACCAGACCCGTCGCGCCCTCGACGCGGCGCACGCGCTGCACACGGCGGGGGAGTCCGAGACGGCCGTGGAGCTGCTTGCGATCGCAGAGCGTGGCGCACCCGACCCGCTTCAACGCGCACGCGCCGCACTTCTTCGTGCCCAGATCGCCTTCCACCGCACGCGCGGAACGGACGTGCCGCAGATGCTGCTCGACGCCGCGGCGACCCTGGCACCATTCGACCCGCTGCTGTCACGCGAGACCACTCTGCACGCGCTCGACGCGGCGATCGTCGGTGGAAGCCCCGACATCGTGGACATCGCTCGCACAGCGCTCGCCGCGGTCCGGGCCGAGCGTCCTCGGCCGGTCGACCTGCTCCTTGACGGACTCGCCGTGACGGTGGTGCACGGGTACACGGCGGGGGTTCCGGCCGTGCGTGTGGCGCTCGATGCGATCACGGCGGCGACGCGCCCGGAGGCGGTGCGCGAGGAGGGCAGCGAACCGTGGCTGTGGGTCGCCGGACGCGTCGCCGTCGGCATCCTCGACGACGAGCGCGCGCACGAGATCGCCGACCGCAATGTGCGCGCGGCTCGCACCACGGGGGCCCTGGCAGCGCTCCCGAGAGCGCTCAACCTGCACGCCAACATCCTTACGATCAGCGGCGAGCTCACGCGGGCAGGCGAGCTCGTCGCCGAGGCGGAGTCACTCACCGAGTCGATGGGCGTCGCTCCGCTGCGCCACGCCCGGGCCATGCTCGCGGCCTGGCGTGGCGACCGCCCAACGGTCGAGCGGTCGAACAGCCTCGCCCTCACGGCCGACGGGAACCTCGTCGGGAGCGCGCAGAGCGCGTTCGCGCACTATGCGAGCGCCATTCTTCACAACGGTCTCGGCGCGTACTCGACCGCGCTTGATGCGGCAACCGCGACATGCGAGTCGGCTGAACTCTCGCTCAGCACTCTGGGCCTGCCGGAAGTGATCGAGGCATCCGTTCGCACCGGTGACACAGACACCGCACTGCGGGCGCTCGAACGACTCAGCGCGCGCGTGAGAGCCAGCGACACGCCTTGGGCGCGAGGCCTGGAGGCGCGATCCCGCGCGCTGACGAGCAGCGGACCGGCCGCAGAGGAGGGGTATCGCGAAGCCATCAGGCAGCTCAGCACCTCCAAGATCGCCGTCGAGACGGCCCGTGCCCATCTGCTCTACGGCGAATGGCTGCGCCGCGAAGGACGCCGTCACGACGCACGCCAAGCCCTGCGCAGTGCCTATGAGTCGCTGTCGGAGATGGGCGCCGCTGCCTTCGCCCAACGGGCCGCGCGCGAACTGCACGCCACCGGTGAGCGCGCGAGACAGCGCTCCGCCGCGCAGAGCGACGGCCTCACGGCGCAAGAACTGCAGATCGCTCGGCTGGTGGCGGCCGGTGCGACATCACGAGAGGTGGGCACGCAGCTGTTCTTGAGCCCGCGCACGATCGAGGCCCACCTGCGAAACATCTTTCGCAAGCTCGGCATCACCTCGCGCAGGCAGCTCCGAGACCTCCGCCTCGACGCGCGGGGGTGACGATCCTCACGATGCTGGAGAAACCTGCGCGGTCGCCGACGACGCTTGACCCGATTCCGGCAACATAGGTTCTTCGTTCTTTGCGGCTGCTCGCCCGAGCAGTCACAGAAAGAAAGACGCAGAGCATGCTGTCCCCACGACGAGACCCGTCCGTCCGCCGCGGTGCCGTGCCCGGCCACAAACGGCGCGCCTCCGTCGATCGGGCTGTTCAAGAACGAAGCGATCCGCGACGGCTCACCCTTCCGATCCGGGCCGTTGCGCACGATCGACGACGTCGAGTGGGTCACCGCCGGATGGGTCGGTGAGCGGGCGGTTGAACGAGTTGCACGCCCCCTGACCGATGTTGGGGTGAGAATTGACGCATGTCACGACGCAAGGACGGGAGACCTCGGTCGCGGACGCCAGCGGCGAACCCATCCACCAGCGGGGTAACGACGGAACCGGCGACCGTGAAGGGTGAACGCCTGTCGTTGGGTGATCC
Organism: Microbacterium sp. zg.B48; assembly: GCF_024623505.1. Lineage (NCBI taxonomy): Bacteria > Bacillati > Actinomycetota > Actinomycetes > Micrococcales > Microbacteriaceae > Microbacterium > Microbacterium sp. zg.B48. Next base: position 25,290 of record NZ_JANJFE010000010.1, on the reverse strand, counting down.
GGAGCGCAGCATTCCGGGCGAGCTGAAGACCGGCGAGTTCTCCCTGCGGCCCATCCTGGCTACGGACGCGGCGCGTGATTTTGAAGCCGTTATGGAGACGCGGGTTGATCTGCGCGTGTGGGAGCAGTCTTCCTGGCCAGCCGACGATTTCACTGTCGAGGCGAATCGCCAAGACCTCGCGGATCTCGAGCGACGACACGTAGACCGGCGTGCATTCACCTACACCGTGCTCGACCCGGGCGGCACCGAGTGCCTCGGTTGCGTCTACATCTTCCCGACAACCGCGACGTTCCTCACGAAAGCCGCAGTGACTTCCGTGCTCGAGGGCGCCCAATGGGCGGAGATCGACGCTGTCGTCTACTTCTGGGTCCGCGAGTCGCGGATCTCCTCAGATATGGATGTCCGACTTCTTGCCGCGATCAGGTCGTGGATGGATGAGGACTGGTCGCTCGCGCGGAGCGTGTTCGTTACCAACGAACAGTTCGAGCGACAGGTCCAACTGCTCGAGCTTGCGGGACTGCAGGTGAACTTCGAGCTGCGTGAGCCGGGCAAGCCCGGCAATTACCTCGTCTACGGATGAGCTGTCCTTCGCAGTCCTCGCCTGGAGCAACTCGACCCACCCGCGGACGCGGCCCGAGAGACGGTCCTCCTCGGGGCGTTCCACGCATCGATTAAGTCCGGAGCGCAAGGGGTTGGCCGCGAGGCAACTCTGATGCTCTTTGGGCCCGCTCGCAGGTATGCCCGACCAGCGCCCCTGAAACGTACCCACGTCAGCGCGGCTCTGTGATCGGCACAGCATCCGCGGGTCGCGCCTCGGCACCGCTCGCCCAGTACGCCCGTTCCCTCCCCCGCACACGCAGCATTCGCACGACCGTCACCGGCCCGTTGACCGCGAACCTTGGGTGCGTTCCACGGGCACTGCAGCACGAGCAGGTTGATCCATCCCGCCGCACCGCAGCGACCCACTGCGCGAGTGCGGCGGCGATCACAATGTAGACGACCGCGAGAAGCATCGGGGGGTACGCCCCACTTGAGTCCGCGGCGAGTGTGCGTAGCGCGGATCAGGATGTTGGTCGGCATGCTCCGCTGGTGCCGTAGTGGTGTGCGGGGGGCGCCTGTCCCTTCGTCCGCCCCTCGTAGATGGCCGACACAGGGACGCGGAGATACGCCGCGAGTTCGTTGACATTGAGGAGTCGCTCCGACCCCCAGAGTTCGAGCGTGAGGCTGTCCACTGCGTCCATACCGAAGAGGTGCGCACCCAGACACCCACCACTCGGAGGCAACCGAAGCGAAGTCCATCCAGTCGAGGGCCTCCGCCGCGACACGGCGCGGGATAGGTCAAAGTGATGGCATTGCGATGACGTGGTCACATCTCGCAAACTAAGAAGTCCCGGGAACCCTTAGGTTCCCGGGACCATCCAGTCGGGATGACAGGATTTGAACCTGCGACCCCCTGACCCCCAGTCAGGTGCGCTACCAAGCTGCGCCACATCCCGATGCCCGCACGCGGACAACTCCCCTATCCTACCCGCTCCCCGCGAGCGCCGCGAACGACCCGGCAGCCGAGCAGCCGGCATCCCGAACCTGCCCTTCCCCGTGTCGGTCCCGGTCGCTACCGTCGGATGATGGCTGAGATCGTCATCTCCCCCGCGACCCCCGACCGCTTCGACGATGCCGAGTATGCCCTGTCCGGGGGCGGCGACGGCCGCGCCTGTCAGTGTCAGTGGTGGATGATCACGAGCGCGCAGTTCGACAATACGACCCAGAGCGAGCGGCGGGAGCTGCTCCGCGAAGAACTCCACCGGGACGCCGCTCCGCCCGCGCTGATCGCCTATGTCGATGACGAGGCTGCGGGCTGGGTTCGGGTCGGACCGCGGGCCGCGCAGATCCGTCTGCTGCGGACACGGGCGATCGCGGCGAATACCGACGTGCCGCTGGATGACCTCGGCGTCTGGGCGATCAGCTGCTTCGTCGTTCGACGCGAGTATCGCGGTCGGGGCCTGACCGGCAAGCTGCTCTCGGCCGCGATCGACTTCGCCCGCAGTCAGGGTGCCCGATCGATCGAGGCGTACCCCCTCGACACGACCGCGGCCACGCACCGCCCCAACGAGCTGTACCACGGCATCCTGTCGGGGTTCCAGCGGGCAGGCTTCCGCGAGGTCGCGCGCCCGAAGCCCGACCGGACCATCGTGTCGCTCGACCTGAGCGGCTGACCGCGACCGCCGGTGCCGACTGGTCAGCGCGTTCGCGCTCGCTCGGTCGGACGCGTCTCTTTGATCGCCGCGACCTCCAACAGCACGACGATGCCGCTCAGCAGCAACGCGGACACCGCGTACTCCCCCACCGGCAGAAGGCCGCTCGCGGCGATCAGGGAAGCCGCGACGACGATCGCGGCGGACGCGCCGCCCGCCAGCGTCGGTCGCAGGAGGATCGCCCAGGCGCTGACCACGAACAGCGCGATGGGAAGCGTGAGTGCAAGTCCGGCGGTGGCATGGGCGATCTCGGTGTGGCCGGTGATCTCATCGATCTCGACCTCCACGCCTGAGGAGACCGCGCCCGCCGCCGCGAAGATCAGGTAGTGCAGATACCCGAATGCGAAGCCGGCGCGCAGGCTGCGCAGCCGCCCGTGCTGCTCTCGGGCGAAGTACAACCACCACATCCCGGCGGTGACGACGACCCCGGATGCCGCAAGCGCGAGCAGCTGCGGGATGCGCTCGCCACCGGCGAGCGCATCGATCATGGCGTTGGCCGAGGCCAGCAGGCTCTCTCCGAGCAGCAGCAGGGTGAACAGCCCGAAACGCTCGGCGATGTGGACCGGATGCCAGCTGGTCCGCCGGTGGGATTCCGCCCACACCGGCACGAGGAACTCGGCCGCGACGAGCACGAAGAAGGACCAGAGCTGAGCGACCTCATCGAGCAGGTAGATGCGTCCGATCCAGAGCACCTGAACGATCGTGATCCCCACGGCGAACCGCAGCGCTGTGGGTCGGGATTCGGGATCGGATGCCGCGGCGCGCAGCCACTGCCCCACCATGGCCAGTCGCATCAGCACGTAGCCCCACGTGACGGTCAGGTAGTCCAATTCGACCATTGCGGTGTGCACCCCGGCCGCGAGCACGAGCACCCCGGCCATCTGCACGATCGTCATGACGCGGTAGAGCCAGTCGTCCGTGTCGAACGCCGACGCGAACCAGGTGAAGTTCATCCACGCCCACCAGATCGCGAAGAACACCATCAGGTAGGCCAGCACGCCCTGACCGACATGGCCGTCGCGGATGAGGTGGTGCAGGTTCTGCGACGCCTGTGAGACCGCCACGACGAACACCAGGTCGAACAGCAGCTCGAGCGGGGTGGCCACGCGACCCGGCTGGCCAGGATCACGCCCCGTCATGCGCCGAAGGCCGATCCTGCTGAGCGCGTCGGTCATGCGACGATTATGGGGCCCGCCCGCTCGATGAGGAGAACAATGAACCGGCTCTGGATCGGATTCGTACCGTTCGGCCTGGTGTCCGCCGTCCATGTCGGCGCGCTCGCCGCCGGCGTCCCGGCGCTGGCCGGTCCGACGAAGCTCCTGCTGATGCCGCTGCTGGCGGCGGCGGTGCTCTGGGGAGGCCGCGGGTCGCGCTGGGGTCTGCCCTACACGCTGCTCTTCGCGGCGATCGCCTTCTCGTGGCTCGGCGACGGCGCAGGAACCTTCTTCGCCGCCGCGCCGACCGTGCCGATGATGCTCCTCTTCTTCGGCGTCGCGCACCTCTGCTACATCTGGCTGTTCTGGCGGCTGATTCCGGTGCGCCGTGTACCGGCATGGGCTGCGGTGTACGGCCTGTGGTGGATCGCGCTTCTCGCGGTGCTCTGGCCGCACCTCGGAGGCCTTCTCATCCCCGTCGCCGTCTACGGGCTCGTGCTGGGCGGAACCGCGGTCGCGGCATCCCGCTGTCATCCGCTGGTGACCTGGGGCGGCGCCTTCTTCCTCGCCTCCGACACCGTTCTGGCGTTCCGTCTGTTCCTTCCGGACGCGACCCCCGACTGGGCCAGCCCGGTGGTCATGCTCACCTACTGCGCTGGACAGGGGCTCATCGCCGGCGGCGTCGTGGTCGCCGACCGGCTCGTCGGCACCGCGGCACGCCGCGAACGTGCGGGGACGGCCGGATGACCGGGACCGCGCGCGTGGACGCATGGCTCTGGGCCGTGCGGGTCTACAAGACCCGCTCCGCGGCGACGGCGGCGTGCCGTGCGGGACACGTGCGCGTCAACGGCGAGCGGGTCAAGGCCGCGCAGCCGGTGCGCGAGGGCGACGAGCTGCGGGTGCGGATCTCGGGATTCGATCGGATGCTGGTGGTGAAGCTTCCGATCTCCAAACGCGTCGGTGCGGTTCTCGCCGCGGAGGCCGTGGAGGACAGGACTCCCCCGCCCCCGCCGATCGAGGAACGCGCTCTGGTGCCGCTGCGAGACCGCGGTGCGGGGCGTCCGACCAAACGCGAACGCCGCGACATCGACCGCCTGCGCGGTCGGGATGCCGACCCGGACGTTGACGGCGGCGACCGATAGCGTCACGCCGCATGTCCGCGCGGGTGTGCTTGCTACGAAAGCCGCTCGAGCAGCCAGCGCGTGCCGCGCACCGCGGCACCGGCATCCGTCACCCGGCGCGCCAGTTCCCGATCACTCGTCACCACGAACACGGTGCGTCCGGTGGTCAGGAGTCGCGCGGTTTCGAGAACGATGGCATCGTCACCGGATGCCTCGGCACGAACCACCTGGATGCCGCCCGCGCCGTCGCCCGCCGCGCGCGCCTGCCCTTCGACCACGACCACCCACTCCGGGAACCAGGTGTGCTCCGGCAGGTCCAGGTCCGCGGCGGGGACGCCCGTCGCGGCGAGGGTTCCGACCCGGGCGATCAAGCGGCGGGCGGCGGCCGGGCGGTCGTGCCACCACCCGTCCGGGACGGAGCCGACCACGTTCGCGGCGTCCACCACCACCGCGGGGCGGACATCCAGCAGTGGTCGCAGGTGCGCCCACGACAGCGCGAAGGCCGGATGCAGCGGCTTCTCCTGGACAGCGTCCGGCGCGATCCACGCCAGTTCGCGACTCTCCGGGTCGCTGATCGTCGGCTCGAACGGGGCGGTGACGTCCCCGACCAGTGTCGTGTACGTCCAGTAGCCCAGATCCAGAACACTGAGCAGCCGCGGGCGAATCGCGAACTCCGGTACGCCGGCCTCTTCGGCGGCCTCGCGCAGCGCAGCGTCGGTCGCCGATTCGCCCTCGTGTCGCGCTCCACCGGGCAGCGCCCAGGTGTCGCCGTAATGGGACCACGACACCCGATGCTGCAGCAGCACTCCACGGTCAGGGTCCAGGGCGAGCAGTCCCGCCGCGCCGAAGAGCCCCCAATACTTCTCGCCGGTCGGTGCGACGACCCAGGCATCGCCGGGGTCCCGTGGTCCGGACGGGCGGCGCGGTGCACCGGGTGCGGGGGGCTCGATGGTCACGTCTCCACCCTGTCACACACGCGTGCCACAGCCTGTCGATCGGACCGCATCCTGGACCGGTCGGACTCGTCGGCGCGGGCCAGAATACGGGAATGGAACACGACGAGTACGAGCTGGACGACGAACCCGTGCGCATCTCCCGCGATGCGGTCTGGGCGTGGCTGTCCGCTCAGGCGTACTGGGGCCGCTGGCGCACCCGCGCCGACGTGGACGCCCAGATCGAGAATGCGTGGCGGGTCGTCGGCGCCTACCGCGCCGGCACCGACGAACTGGTCGGCTTCGCCCGAGCCGCCTCGGACGGCGTGGGATTCGCATACCTCGCGGACGTGTACGTCCTGGACGCGCACCGCGGCCACGGTCTGGGCAAGCGACTCGTCCGCACCATGATCGACGAGGGTCCGGGAGCCGAGTTCCGCTGGTCGCTGTTCACCGCGGATGCCCACGGTCTGTACGAGCAGTTCGGCTTCGCGGCACCGGACGCGACGGCGATGGTACGACCGCCGAAGAACCCGCCGATCGGCTAGCGGGCCCGCTTCTCGCGCACCCGCATGTTGATCACGATCGGTGTTCCCTCGAATCCCCAGATCTCGCGCAAGCGGCGCTGGATGAACCGGCGGTAGCCCGGGTCGAGGAATCCGGTCGTGAACAGCACGAACGTCGGCGGACGCGTCGAGGCCTGGGTGCCGAACAGGATGCGCGGCTGCTTGCCGCCGCGCAGCGGGTGCGGGTGCTCGGCGACCAGTTCGGACAGGAACGCGTTGAACTTGCCGGTCGGGATGCGGGTGTCCCAGGAGTTCAGCGATGTCTCCAGGGCCGGTACCAGTCGCTCCAGGTGGCGGCCCGTGCGGGCGGAGATGTTCACTCGCGGAGCCCAGGCCACGTGGGCCAGATCCTGCTCGATCTCGCGCTCGAGGTGCCGACGCCGCTCGATGTTCTCGAGGTCTTCGTCGTTGAGACGGTCCCACTTGTTGAACGCGAGCACCAGAGCCCGGCCGGACTCCAGGACCAGATCGATGATGCGGACATCCTGCTCGCTGACCGGCTCGCTGACGTCGATCACGACGACGGCGACTTCGGCCTTCTCCAGCGCCGCGGAGGTCCGCAGCGACGCATAGAAGTCCGCGCCCTGCTGCAGGTGCACGCGGCGGCGGATTCCGGCGGTGTCAACGAAGCGCCACAGCTTGCCACCCAGTTCGACGATCTCATCGACGGGGTCGCGCGTGGTTCCGGCGAGTTCGTTGACCACCACGCGCTCTTCGCCGGCCGCCTTGTTCAGGAGCGAGGACTTGCCGACGTTGGGGCGCCCGAGGATCGCGACGCGGCGCGGGCCGCCGATCTCCTGCTTGGCGACCGCGGACACCTCGGGGAGGACCTTCATGACCTCATCCAGCAGGTCCGCTACGCCCCGTCCGTGGATGGCCGAGACCGGGTACGGCTGGCCGAGCCCGAGGCTCCAGAGCGGAGCGGCCTCCGGCTCGTGGCGAGCGTCGTCGATCTTGTTGGCGACCAGGAACACCGGCTTGCCGCTCTTGCGCAGCAGCTTGACGACGTGCTCGTCCGTCGAGGTCGCACCGACCATGGCGTCCACGACGAACAGGACGACGTCGCAGAGCTCGATCGCTACCTCAGCCTGTGCGGCCACGGAGAGGTCGATGCCTCGCGCGTCCGGCTCCCAGCCGCCCGTGTCGACGAGGGAGAACCGGCGATCCATCCACTCCGCCTTGTACGTGACACGGTCCCGGGTCACCCCGGGGGTGTCCTCCACGACGGCCTCGCGGCGACCGAGGATGCGGTTCACCAGCGCGGACTTGCCGACGTTCGGCCGACCCACGATGGCGACCACCGGCAGGGCCGGGAAGTACTGGATGCCGTCGTCGCCGAGGGCGACGCCCTCGAGGAGCGCGGCGTCCTCGTCGTCGAGCTCGTAGTCGGAGAGGCTCGCACGCAGTGTCGCGGCGCGTGCCTCGGCAAGGTCCTCATCGAGGTCGGCGAGGGCTTCGGCGATCTTGTCGTCGCCACCTTCGTATTCGTCGTCAGCGCCCATCGTGCGCTCCCGTCTGTGTGGGTACGACCTTCAGGATGACGTCGAGGACGGCATCCACGGTCTGTTCGAAATCGAGATCGGATGAGTCGACCACCTCGACGCCGGGGGCGGCGGTGAGGAAATCGACGACAGTGGAATCGGACGCGTCACGGCGGTGCAGCGCTTCGGCGACCGCGGCGGAATCGTGCCCGCTCAGCTCCGCGCTGCGCCGCCCGGCGCGGACGGCGGGCGCCGCGGTGAGCAGGATCCGCACGGGCGCGTCAGGGGCGACCACGGTGGTGATGTCCCTGCCCTCCACGACCACGCCGGGCAGCCCGGATCCGGCGATGAGGTCGCGGAAGAGCGCATTGACCGTCTGTCGCACGGCCGGCACACGCGCGACGCCGCTGACGGCGTCGGTGACCCGCGGCTCGCGGATCGCGTCGGTGACATCGGTCGCGCCGACGCGGACCCAGTAGTGGTCGGGATCCAATGAGATGGCGAAGGCGAAGTCGCCGGTCACATCCAGCACGGATGCCGCGACGGAGGTGTCTGCGCCATGGGCCAGCGCGTGCCAGGCGAGGGCGCGGTAGGCCGCCCCGGTGTCGAGGTAGCCGTAGCCCAGTCGTCGGGCGACCTGCTTGGACACGCTCGACTTCCCGCTGCCGGCGGGGCCGTCGATCGCGATGACCGTCACATCGTGGCTAGTCATTGGTGGTGCTCGCGATCTTCCAGCCGCGGGCTTGGAGCCCGTCGACGGCGTGACGGAGTGCGGTCGGGACGACGCTGATCTCGGCGAGTCCGAACTGCGCTCCTGGCGAGTGCTCGAGACGCAGGTCTTCGACGTTGACCTGGAGTTCGCCGAGTTCACCGAACAGCCTGCCGAGCTGGCCGGGGGTGTCATCCACCATCACCACGACCTGCTCGAATCGCCGGTTCTGCCCGTGCTTTCCGGGGAGTCGTTCGACCCCGTCGTTGCCCCGTCGGATGGTGTCGGCGACCGCGCGGCGGGAACCCGGCGCCTCCGGGTCGCGCAGCGCCGCCGCGACCGAGCTCAGATCTGCGGCGAGCGCGTCCAGCACGTCCACGACGGGCGCGGCGTTGGCGCCGAGGATCTGCACCCACAGTTCCGGGGCGGATGCGGCGATCCGCGTCGTGTCGCGGACACCCTGACCGGCCAGTCGCAGCGAGCCCTCCGGCGCGTCCACGAAACGACCGGCGAGCAGGCTCGCCACCAGCTGCGGGACATGCGACACGAGCGCGACGGCGCGATCATGATCCTCGGGGGTCATCTCCACCGGCGTGGCGCCCAGTTCCAGGGCCAGGCCCTCGACGAGGGCGAGGTCCTCGGCGGAGGTCTCCTCGTCGCGGCAGACGACCCAGGGTCGGCCGACGAAGATGTCCGCGCGCGCCGAGATCGCGCCGCCGCGCTCGCGCCCCGCGAGGGGGTGCGAGCCGATGTAGTGGGCGAGGTCGATGCCGCGTTCCTGAAGGGTCCGGAGCGGGTCGAGCTTCACACTGGCCACGTCCGTGACGACGGCGTTCGGATGCTCCGCGAGTTCGCGTTCGATGACGTCAGCGGTGACGTCGGGGGGCACCGCCACGACGATGAGGGAGGGTTCGTCGTCCGCCCGGGGCCGGCGGCCCGCGCCGTAATCGACCGCCAGACGCAGCTGAGAGGGCGACGCGTCATCCAGAGCGACATCCACCCCGCGGGCGGTGAGCGCGTGGCCGATGCTCGAGCCCAGCAGCCCGGCGCCGACGATGCGCACGGTACCGCGGACGCGCGCAGCCAACGGACTGGCGGCACGCGTAGGCGTGCTCGTCGATTCGCTCACTCGGTCTCCTGGTGATCCTTCTGCGCGGCGCCGATGCTCGGTGCCGCTCCTGGCGCGGTGCCGCTGTCCCGGCGTCGTGCCGCTAGTCGGAGTCGCTCTCGCTGCTCGCGGGCGGCGGCTCTTCGGCCGCGCCACGCGCAAGTGTCAACAGGGCGCCCCGCTCAACCTTAGTCAACTCGCGCGCGCGACCCACTGGGAGGGTTCCCAGGTGCAACGGCCCGAACTGCCGCCGCACCAATTCGATGACCGGATGCCCGACGGCCGCCATCATCCGCCGCACGATGCGGTTGCGGCCGGAGTGGAGGGTCAGCTCGATCAGTGACTCGCCGCCTCTGCCCCCGGAAGAGCTGCTCGGCGACGCCGACAGCAGTCGCGCCCGGTCCGCGGCGATCGTCCCGTCCTCGAGCTCCAGCCCGCGCGTCAGCGTCGCGATCGTTTGGGCGCTCACCTTTCCCTCCACCTTCGCGACGTACACCTTGGTCACGCCGAAGGAGGGGTGCGCGAGGACATGGGCCAGCTCGCCGTCGTTCGTGAGGACGAGCAGTCCGCTGGTGTCGGCATCCAGCCGTCCGACGTTGTACAGCCGCTCAGGCCAGTCCTGGACGAATTCGCGCAGGTCGGGCCGACCGCGTTCGTCGCGCATCGAGCTGACCACGCCGCGGGGCTTGTTGAGGACGACGTAGCGCTTGGTCTCATCGAACTGGATGGCCGTCCCGTCCACGTCGACGAGGTCGACCTCGGGATCGATGCGCGAGCCGAGCTCGGTGACGACGACGCCGTTCACGCGCACACGGCCTTCGACGATGAGGTTCTCTGCCACGCGCCGCGAGGCCACACCGGCGTTGGCGAGCGCCTTCTGCAGGCGCACACCGTCCGTGGAGCGGCCCTCGGCTCCCTGCTCGGATGCCGACTCGAGGTCATCGTTCATGCGCGGATCATCTCCTCGAACCCGTCAGCGCCGTCATCCAGCAGCGGCGAGATGTGCGGCAGCTCGTCCAGCGAGTTGATCCCGAGGTTCACCAGCAGTGCATCGGTGGTGCCGTAGTGGATCGCGCCGGTCTCCGCGTCGGTGAACTGCTCGGTGATCAGCCCGCGGGCGAGCAGCGTGCGCACGACGGAATCCACGTTCACCGCTCGGATCGATGCGACCTGACCGCGTGTGACGGGCTGCTTGTAGGCGATCACGGCAAGGGTTTCCAACGCGGCTTGAGACAGCCGGGACGGCGCCTGCGTGTTGACGAACTCGGTGACCAGATCGTCGTGCTCGGCACGCACGTACAGCCGCCAGCCGCCGCCGACCTCGCGCAGCTCGAATCCACGGCGGGGTCCGCCGGTGAGCCCGTCGTAGTCCTCGACCAGCCCCTCGATCGCCTGTCGTACCGCGGGTACCGGCGCGCCGACGGCCGTCGCGAGGCTCACGAGGCTCTGCGGCTCCTCGACGACCAGCAGAATCGCCTCGAGTCTCCGGGCGACATCTGCCGGTGACGCCATCTTCGCCTCCCCGGCGGTATCGGGGTCATTGGTCATAGTCGGCTCCTAGGCTCGCAAGGTTCTCATCGGACCACCGTTCGGCGATCCAGCGCAGGGTCAGCTCTCCGAGCGGCTCGAGCTGCTCGAAGGACAGGGCTCCGTGGCGGTACAGCTCCAGCACGGAGAGGAAACGGGCCACGACGACGCCCGGCTGTGTGGCGCCGGCGACCAGCTCGCGGAAGCTGAGGGTGCCGGCATCCCGGAGCAGGGTCACCACGATCGCCGCCTGCTCGCGGATGCTCACCAGGGGGGCGTGCAGATGGTCGAGCCCGACGTGGGGGATCTCCTTCGGCGTCATCGCGAGAATGGCCAGCGCGGCGAAGTCGTCCGGTGTCAGCGTCCAGACCAGCTCGGGCACCGCCTGGCGGAACTTCTCGTCCAGGCGGACGGCGCGGGTGTGGCGGCGGTCCTCCGCCTGAAGGCGACCGGCGAACCACCCGGAGATCTCTTTGAACGCGCGGTACTGCAGCAGTCGTGCGAACAGCAGGTCACGAGCCTCGAGGAGCGCGACGGCTTCGGCGTCCACCAGCTCGCCTTGCGGGAGCAGGCCGGCCACCTTCATGTCCAGCAGCGTCGCGGCGACCACCAGGAACTCGGATGCCTGTTCCATCTCCTCGTCCGGGTCCAGGCCGCGCAGGTACGAGATGAACTCGTCGGTCACCCGGCTCAGCGAGACCTCGGTGATGTCCAGCTCGTGCTTGGTGATCAGTGTCAGGAGAAGATCGAACGGTCCGTCGAAGACTCCGAGCGAGACGCGGAACCCCTCGACGGGCTCGGTCGGTGCGCTTCCGTCGGCGGTGAGGGCTTCGTCAGGCGACGGCACCACGGGCGACCAGCTCTCGCGCCAGCCGCAGGTACGCCTGCGCGGCCGCGTGCTCGGGCGCGAATTCGGTGATCGGCACACCCGACACGGAGGCATCCGGGAATTTCACCGTGCGACCGATGACGGTCTCCAGCACGTCGTCTCCGAACGCCTCGACGACGCGTTCCAGCACCTCGCGAGAATGCAGCGTGCGCGGGTCGTACATCGTTGCCAGCACGCCGTCCAGTTCGATGGTCGGGTTGAGCCGGTCGCGCACCTTGTCGATCGTCTCGATCAGCAGGGCGACACCGCGCAGGGCGAAGAACTCGCACTCGAGCGGGATGACGACGCCGTGGCTCGCGGTCAGTGCGTTGACGGTGAGCAGTCCCAGCGAGGGCTGGCAGTCGATCAGGATCACGTCGTAGTCGGGCGTGACCTTGCGCAGCACGCGGGCGAGGATGGTCTCGCGGGCGACCTCGTTGACCAGATGCACTTCGGCGGCCGAGAGGTCGATGTTCGCGGGGAGGATGTCCAGCCCCTCGACCGCGGTGTGGATGATCACGTCGCGCGGGTCGCGTTTGGTGTCCAGAAGCAGATCGTAGATGGTCGGCACGTCGTGGGTCTGGATGCCGAGACCTGCCGACAGAGCACCCTGCGGATCGAAGTCCACGGCGAGCACCTTGCGCCCGTACTGGGCCAGTGCGGCGGCGAGATTGATCGTCGTCGTCGTCTTGCCCACGCCGCCCTTCTGGTTGCAGAGGGCGATGATCCGAGCAGGACCGTGGCTGGAGAGCTTCGGCGGGGTCGGGAAGCCGTGGTACGGGCGCCCCGTCGGACCCATCGTCGGTTCGTCCTGGTCCTTCTTCGGCCGCGGTGAGGTTTTCGCGTGTGCCGTCTTCTGCGGGGTCGTGCCCCTGGTCGCGCTGCCAGCCACCCGGTCTCCTGCCGTTACTTCTTGCTTGGTCGATTGTAGCGACCGCCTCGGCGCGTGCTCGGCGCCTCGCGGCGCGATGGTCGGGTCCGCTGCCTCAGCGCGCCCGCGGATGCGATGTCGCATAGACATCGCGGAGCGCGTCGACCGAGACGTGCGTGTAGATCTGGGTGGTGGCGACCGAGGCGTGGCCGAGCAGCTCCTGCACGACCCGCACGTCGGCGCCGCCCTGCAGCAGGTGCGTCGCGAACGAGTGCCGGAGCGTGTGCGGGGACACGTGCGCGGTCAGCTGCGCCCGCGCGGCCGCGTGCTGGATGACCAGCCAGGCGCTCTGGCGCGAAAGCGGTGCGCCGCGGGCGCCGAGGAACAGGCGTGGGGTGGCCCGTCCCCGCCGCGACAGTTCCGGCCGGGAACGCGTCAGATAGGCCTCGAGCGCCGCCCGCGCGTAGGAGCCGACCGGGACGATCCGCTCCTTGGACCCCTTGCCGCGAACTCGCACCACATCGCCGTGGGCCAGGTCGTCCACATCCAGCTGCACGACTTCGGAGACGCGGGCGCCGGTCGCGTAGAGCAGTTCGAGGAGTGCCCGGTCGCGTAGGCCGATCAGCTCGTCGCTTCCGGTCGCGGGCAGGACGTCGCCGGTCAGGCTTGCCTCCGGCCCCGAGGCATCCAGCAGCCGTTCGATCTGATCCACGGTGAGCGCCTTCGGCAGCCGCCGTGCGGCCTTCGGCGGCCGCAGCCGCCCAGTCGGGTCGTCGGTCTCGATGCCCTCTCGGGCGAGGAACCGGTGAAAGCCGCGGACCGAGGACTGCAGGCGGGCCAGGCTGGATGCCGCCGGCGGGGGTTCGGCCGAAGCCCGCTCCCCCGCGAACTTGGCCACCAGAGCGCCGGTCACCTCGTTCGAGTCCGCGACGCCCCGAGCCGTGAGCCATTCCACGTAGCCGGCGAGATCCCGCCGGTAGGCGGACACGGTGTGAGCAGACAGTCCGCGTTCGATCGCGACGTGCCGCAGATACGCATCCACCGCTCGTTCGAGCTGCACGTCACTCGCCCGCGGCTCCGCGGCCCCGTCGGATCGCCTCGGCAGCCGCGAGGACACCGACCGCCAGGATGCCGTTGCGCAGTCGCCCTTCGATCACGCCGGTCACGGCATCCGCCAGCGGCACCCATTCGACGCGGATGTCCGCCTCCTCCGCCTCGCGGGGGTGCGCTTCGCCCACCGGCGACAGGTGCCGCGCCAGGAAGACGTGCACCACCTCGTCATTGCCGCCGGGCGTGGTGTACACGCTCAGCAGCGGCTGCCACTCGGCGGCGGTCAGATCCGCTTCCTCGATGAGTTCGCGTTGAGCGGTCTGCAGCGGGGACTCGCCCGCGACGTCGAGGAGTCCGGCCGGGATCTCCCAGTCGCGGCGGCGGATGGGGTGGCGGTACTGCTGGATGAGCAGCACCCGTTCTTGCTCGTCGATCGCCACGATCGCCGACGCACCCGGGTGATCGACGTACTGACGCACCATCTCATCGTCGCCGTAGCGCACGGTATCGCTGCGCACGTCCCACACGGCGCCTTGGTAGACCAGCTGGCTGTCGATGATCTCAGCGTCGACGGGCTCGTCGCGCAGGCCGGCCCCTGTCGGAGCGACGTCAGTCATTCTCGACATCGAACAGTTCGCTGGCACGGTGGCGCTCGAGCGCCGCGCCGACGAGGCCGCGGAACAACGGGTGCGGGTCGGTGGGGCGGGAGCGCAGCTCGGGGTGCGCCTGGGTGGCGACGTAGTACGGGTGCACCTCGCGGGGCAGCTCGACGTATTCGACCAGGTTGCGGTCAGGCGAGAGTCCGGAGAAGAACAGACCCGCGCTGGAGAGCGTGTCCCGATAGGCGTTGTTGACCTCGTAGCGGTGCCGGTGGCGCTCATCCACGCGCGCGGCGCCGTAGACCTCGCGCGCGAGCGACCCCTCTGCCAGTTCCGCCGGGTACATGCCCAAGCGCATCGTGCCGCCGAGATCGCCGCCTGCGATGATGTCGACCTGCTCCGCCATGGTGGCGATGACCGGATTGGGGGTGTCCGGGTCGAATTCGCTGGAGGATGCGTCCTCGATCCCGGCGACATTGCGGGCGAACTCGATGACCATGCACTGAAGACCCAGACACAGGCCAAGGGTGGGAATGCCCTGCTCGCGCGCGAACTTCAGCGCCCCCAGCTTGCCTTCGATGCCTCGGATGCCGAACCCGCCCGGCACGATGATCCCATCGAGTTCGCCGAGAGCCTTGGCCGCGCCCTCCGGCGTCTCGCACAGATCGGACGGGATCCAGGTGATGGACACGTGCGTCTCGTGCGCGAAGCCGCCGGCCTTGAGCGCCTCGGTGACGGACAGATACGCATCCGGCAGGTCGATGTACTTTCCGACCAGCCCGATCGTGACCTCGTGCTTCGGGTTGTGGACGGCCTGCAGCACCCGCTCCCACCGCGACCAGTCGACCTCCGCCGCCTGGTCCAGACCCAGCGTGCGGACGATGTACTCGTCCAGGCGCTGGTCATGCAGCATCGTCGGGATGTCGTAGATGCTCGGCACGTCCACCGCGTTGACGACGGCGGCCTCGTCGACGTCGCACATGAGCGCGATCTTGCGCTTGTTCGACTCGGTGACGGGCCGGTCGCTGCGCAGCACCAGCGCGTCGGGCTGGATGCCGATCGAGCGGAGAGTCGCGACCGAGTGCTGGGTGGGCTTGGTCTTCTGCTCACCCGAGGCGCCCATGAAAGGCACCAGCGAGACATGCACGAAGAACACGTTGGCCCGACCGAGCTCGTGACGGATCTGACGAGCCGCCTCGATGAACGGCTGCGACTCGATGTCACCGACGGTGCCGCCGATCTCGGTGATGATCACGTCCGGCTTGGGCGTCTCGCCCGCCTGCAGGCGCATGCGGCGCTTGATCTCGTCGGTGATGTGCGGAATGACCTGCACGGTGTCTCCGAGGTAGCCCCCGCGGCGCTCACGCGCGATGACCTCGGAGTAGATCTGCCCGGTGGTGACGTTGGCCGCCTGGCTGAGGTTGATGTCCAGGAATCGCTCGTAGTGCCCGATGTCGAGGTCGGTCTCGGCACCGTCGTCGGTCACGAAGACCTCGCCGTGCTGGAACGGATTCATCGTCCCCGGGTCGACGTTCAGGTAGGGGTCGAGCTTCTGCATGACCACGCGCAGGCCGCGCGCGGTGAGCAGATTCCCCAAGCTGGCGGCGGTGAGCCCCTTGCCCAACGAGGAAACGACACCGCCGGTCACGAAGATGTGCCTGGTGGTGCCGTTTGAAGAAAGTGAGCCGTTGAAAGTATCCGCCGTATGAGTGTCCGCCACGGGCTTTTATCCTATCAGTCAGCGCCGGCGCGAAGGACGCCGCCGGGGTGCGGGAGCCGGGACAGGCGGGCGGGCGCGTGGCCGGCGGGTGGCCATGAGCACCCCGAACGACATGATCGCGCTCACCAGCAGGCATGCCACGAGCAGCACGAAGATCGGTTCGTCGCCGCCCAGGTCCTCCGTCGCCCAGAACAGGGTGAGCACCTGCGCGGCGCTCAGCCACGGTGGCAGCCATCGGACGACGTCTCGCCAGAGACCACCCTCGACGCGCCGGGGCGCGCGGAACGCGAGGACGAGTCCGATGATCGCCGCCGCCACGGCGATCATCGCGAACGTCACCGGGATGATCACCACGGTCGCATCGGCCAGCACGTGCAGCATCCATTCGGCGCGGTTCGCGTCGGCGAACGTGCCGTCGGGGAACAGCATCCGAGCACCCAGGTACGACGAGTCCGACCACCATCCGTCATCGTCCGGCTGCAGTTCCGCTCGATACACCACGGTGTCTGCGGCCGACTCCGGCGCACCGAATTCCCGGACCGCGACGCCCTCGTCCCACGGCGCATGGTCCAGCCATCCGCTGGCACCGGTCATCGCCTCCGCGAATCGGGCCGGCATCCGCAGAGTCAGGTCGATCCGCTCGACGTCGTCCTCGACGCCGCTCCAGCCGTACTTCCACCCGGGGTTCAGCGCCGTCCACCGCAGCTGGTCGTGCCAGCCGCCGTCGAGGTACGCGGCGCCGATGACGTCGTCCATCTCATACCGGATGATCACCTCGTGCTCACCGGGCCATTCGTCGGGGATCCGGGTCTGCAGCAGCGCCATGCCCTGCACGCGGCCCTGGTCGAACGGCACCGCGGCGCCGTCGATCGTGACCGACGTGATCGTCAGACGCGTGTCGTGACCATCGACCTTGTCCTGCCACTGGCGCAGGACCTGCGGCACGTCGCGGTAGTTCGAGCCGACGACCACCTGCAGACGTTCCGAGACCTCCATCCGGACCCGCTCGCCCTCGGGGATCAGCGTGGCATCCGTCTCGTAGACGTTCACGAACATGCCGTAGTCGCCCGCGAAGTCGCCGCTGTAGACGGCGTCGTCGTCTGGGCGTGCGCTGCTGGCGGGCACCCAGGCGTTCAGAGCGAGCGCTGCGGCGACGGAGAGGATCGCTGCCGCTCGCACCACCAGTCGCGGCCCGGTGATGAACTCCGGGTCATCGCGGACCTGCCGGGCGATGCCCTCTTCGGCAAGCAGCCGGTGCAGGAGCCGGCGGGCACGGCGGGGCGGTGAGAACAGCACCGTATACGGCAGGAGCGGGTCGCGCAGCGAGGTGCGTTCGCCGCTCGCGGTCTGGTCCAGGTACAGCTCCAGACCGAGCAGGTGTTCCCGGGCCAGCGCACCCCGATGTGTCAACGGCAGGGCGGTCAGTGCGAGCACCGCGATGGCCGCAGCCAGAACGGTGGTCAGGCACACGATCGCCACCGGCCACCAGTACACGCTCAGCGCGAATTGGTAGGACAGCTGCCGCACGAGTCCCCACTGCAGGACGGTGAGGGCGACGGCGGCGCTGAGAAAGCTGTCTCGGACGAAGCCGCGGGGAACGCGGCGCAGACCGCGGGTGAACTGCTCCCGCCATGCGGGTGCGGTGAGGTATTTCGTCCAGGCCGAGGGCACGTTCCCCAGCCGGCCGGCACGCGATGTCTCCCGTACCAGCGCGCGGCGGGCCGCCGGATCACCGGGGTTGCCCTGGAAGCGCTCGACCGCCGCTGCCAACGGCGCGACCAGGACCGCACGCGAGATGCGGGCCGCCAGGGCGGCGGAGACGTCCTTCTGCGGGCTGTACTGGGCGACGAACCATGCCCGCCCCCGGGCATCGCCCCATGCGACGGCGCGGGCGGCGAGGCTGAACAGGACGGCGACCGAGAGCATGACCAGGGGAACGAACGGTCCGATCACCTGCAGCCAGTACAGCGCCGATTCCGGCGGCATCAGGAAGGTGCCCGGCGCGAAGCGGAACGTGAACCAGAACTGGGCGTGCGGCGGCATGCGCTGGTCGTTCTCGAGCGTGTACGTGACAGCGTCGGGGGTCTGGCTGTCCGGGGTCAGGGTTGCGGAGTCGCTCAGAATCGACCACGCGATGCCCCCGCTCGGCTGCCGGGAGAAGTCATCGACCAGGTCGGGTGCCAGCGTCACCGTCAAGGCGCTGTGCCCGACGGCGTGCGGCCACGCCGGCCCGAACACGTTCCAGTCCAGCACCTCCTCCTGCAGCTGCGTGGAATCGTCCACGGCCGGGTACGCGACATCGAACAGCGTGTAGCGCAGCTCGACGTCGTGGTCGCCGGTGAGCGTCTGGCCGGTGTCCATCCCGACCGTGGCGGACGTGGCGCCCCGCGTGACGGTCACGGGGATCTCGGCCCCGCCCCACCGCGCGCCGGTGATCTGCAGTGCCAGGTCATGACCTTGGAACTGGCTCGCGATCACGCGTTCCACGCCGGACTCTGCGACGTCGTCGGGGAAGTGCGCCTCGATGCGCTCGACCACCTCCATGCGCATCCGGCCGTGGTCGTCGCGCAGGAGCGTGTACTCGGCGGCGAACGATCGTGCGATCCAGGTATCGGTGGCGGTGGAGGCCGACGAGGTGATGTCCTCGAGGGAGAGCGGCTTGTTCAGCACAGGGCCGAGCAGCAGGAAGGCGCCGGTCGCGGCGACAACGGCCCAGAAGGCGATGGTCACCGTGCGGATGCGCACGGATCCGTGCGAGCGGACCCAGCCCTCCAGCCGCACCAGCAGAGCGGACAGCGCGGCGTACAGCGGGGTCGGTCGAGGGTTCTCGATGGGAACCGCCTCGGGCGGCGGGATGGCGGCCGAGTCCAGCTCGTCCGCTTCGAGTGTTCCTTCGGGTGCTGCGGCGGGGTCGGTCTGCTTCTTCTTCCGGCGCCGGATCATGCGGCCTTGGACCCGAGCATGAGCAGCTCCCGGGCGTGGCTGAGGGCGGCAGCCGAGTCGGGCATACCGGAGAGCAGCCGTGCCATCTCGGCTTCGCGGTCAGCCCCGTCGAGCCTGCGCACGTCGGATGCGGTGACCGACCCGTCGTTGGCTTTGACGACCGACAGGTGGTTGTTGGCGAACGCGGCGACTTGGGCGAGGTGTGTGACGGCGATGACCTGCGACGATCGGGCCAGCCGTGCGAGGCGGCGGCCCACCTCGATGGCGGCGGCGCCGCCGATCCCGGCATCCACCTCGTCGAAGACGAACGTGGGCACGGGATCGACGGATGCGATCACGACTTCGATCGCCAGCATGACGCGACTGAGTTCGCCACCCGAGGCGCTCTTGGCCACCGGACGCGGGTCGGCGCCGATGTGGGGGGCGAGCAGTATGGCGACGTCGTCGCGACCGGTCGCCGATTCGGCGCCGGGCGTGACCGCGACGACGACGTGCGCATCCGGCATCGCGAGCGCGTGCAGCTCCTCGGTGACCGCGTCGCCGAGGCGGGCGGCGGCTTCGCTGCGGGCGGCGGTGAGTGCGGCGGCTCGCTCGTCCAGGGCGGATGCCGCGGCATCCCGTTCGCTGGTCAGGCGTTCGATCCGCGCGCCGTCGTCGTCGAGTTCGGCGAGGCGGGCGGAGCCGGTCTGAAGCAGCTCGATCGCCGCGTCCAGCGATCCGTGGGCGCGGATCAGCCCTCCGAGCACCGCTCGTCGGTCCTCGACGGCGGCCAGCTCGTGGGGTCCGGTCTCATCGAGGTCGGCCAGGTAGCCGGCGATGGATTGGGCCAGGTCTGCGGAGCGATAGCCCAGGTCGGCCACCTGGGCGGCGAGGTCGTCCAGCGCGGGATCGTGACCTCGCTCGAGGGCGCGCCGCGCCTCGGCCAGCAGCATTCCGACATCGGGTGCGTCCAGCTCACCGGACAGCAGCTCGTGAGCCGTGGCCGCCGCGGAACGGAGCTCCTCGGCGTTCGCGAGCCGCTCGGCGCGCAGCGAGAGTTCGGCGTCTTCGCCCGGCTGCGGCTCCACCCGCTCGATCTCGGCGAGCGCGACGCGAAGTTCCTCGGCCTCGCGCATGCGGGCGTCGCGGTCGTCGGTGAGCATCGTCAGCTCGCGGCCCAGTTCGCGGACACGCTCGTACGCAACGCGGTACTGCTGCAGCGCGCTGTCCACGGGTGCGCCGCCAAAACGGTCGAGCGCCTCCCGCTGGGCTGCGGCGGTGCGCAGGCGCAGCTGGTCGGATTGCCCGTGCACGACGACGAGATGATCGGCGAGGTCGGCCAGCACCGTGGCCGGAGCGGCACGACCGCCGACCGTCGCCCGGCTGCGGCCTTCGCTGGAGAGCGATCGTCCGACCAGGAGCTCGGCCAGGCCGCTGCCGATCGATTCGACATCGCCGCCGGCCTCACGGACACGATCGACGACAGGTCCCCGCTCCGGCACGATCCAGGTGCCGTCCACCGACGCCTGCGGCGCGCCGGCCCGCACCGCTCCGGAGTCCGCGCGCTGACCGAGCAGCAGCCCGAGCCCGGTGACGACCATCGTCTTGCCCGCGCCGGTCTCGCCGGTGATCGCCGTGAACCCTGACCCGATGGGCAGCGTGGCCTCGGCGATGACGCCGAGATCGCGGAGGCGCATCTCCTCGATCACGGAGCCTGGCCGTTCACGCCGTGGGAGGGTGCCGGTCCGCGCCATCCTTCGACGGGGAGGCGGAACTTGCGGACGAGCCGGTCGGTGAACGCCGCCGGGTGCAGTCGGGCGAGGCGAACCGGGCGCTCCGAGCGCCGCACGACCACGCGCGCGCCCGGGGGCAGATCGTGGGAGCGCCGACCGTCGCACCACAGCACGCCCGTTCCGTTCGTGCGCTCGAGCACTTCGATCGCAACGGCGTGCTCGGGTCCGACGACCAGCGGTTTGGCGAACAGCGCATGCGCGGACAGCGGGACGACCGCGATGGCCTGGACCGTCGGCCAGATCACCGGTCCCCCCGCGGAGAAGTTGTACGCGGTGGACCCCGTCGGCGTGGACACCACCACTCCGTCGCATCCGAACGAGGACAGCGGCCTGCCGTCGATCTCGATGACGACTTCGAGCATCCGTTCCCGGCTGGCCTTCTCGACGGTGGCTTCGTTCAGCGCCCATGTGTCGAAGATCACTTCGTCCGAAGCATCCTTCACGCGCACCTGCAGGGCGAGACGCTCCTCGACCGCGTAGTCGCGATCGATGGCGCGGCGCACCGCGTAGTCCATGTCGTCACGCTCGATCTCGGCCAGGAAGCCGACGTGCCCCATATTGATGCCGAGCACCGGCGCGGTGCCCTCGCGGACCAGTTCGGCCGCGCGCAGAATCGACCCGTCCCCGCCCAGCACGATCGCCAGCTCGATGTCCTGCACGGGCACATCGACCTCCAGCGTCGCCACGTCGCCGAGCAGCGCCAGGGAGTCGCCCAGCTCCTCGCGGTCGTCGATCGACAGGACGGGTCGGGCGCCGGCCTCGCGAAGCGCAGAGACCACCCGCGCGGCCGCCGCGACCGTGTCGTCGCGGCGCGCGTGCACCACGACCAGGATGCTGCGTTCTGCCTCGTTCATGGACTTCCCGTCAGTCGGTTCACGGTGCTCAACCATTCTGTCGGATTCGCCCCCCGGCCCGTGCCGTCAGGTACTGCTCGGAAGTGCGCGATGTACTCGGCGTTGCCGTGCGTGCCGACGATCGGCGAGGCGATCACACCGCACGTGCCGAGACCCGCGTCCCACGCCGACCAGAGCACGCCCGCCACCGCGTCGGCTCGGGACGCGGCATCCGTCACGAGGCCGCCCTTGACCGCGGTCCTGCCCACCTCGAACTGCGGCTTGATCAGCAGCACGAGATCTGCATCCGGCGCCGCGACGGCCTTCGCCGCAGGCAGAACGTGCGTGAGGGAGATGAAGGACAGATCACCGGTCACGATCTGCGGGCGCTCGCGGATGCCGCTCTGTTGCGCGAGGTCCTCGGCAGTCATGTAGCGGACGTTGAATCCCTCGATCACGATCACGCCCGGATCGGCACGCACGGATGCTGCGAGCTGACCGTGACCGACATCGACGGCGATCACGGGGTCGGCGCCTCGTTCACGAAGCACCTGAGTGAACCCGCCGGTCGATGCGCCCATGTCCAGCGCGAGACGCCCCGCCACCGGCAGAGCGAACGCGTCGAGCGCCGCGATCAGTTTGTGCGCCGCCCGGCTGACGTAGTGGTCGGTGGCCGCGACTTCGATGAGCGCATCGTCGTCGACCTGCGTGGACGCCTTGACCACCGTTCGTCCGTCCACGCTGACGAGTCCGTCCGCGATGAGGGTGGCCGCGTGGGTGCGCGAGCGGGCCAGACCTCGCGCCGGCAGAGCAGCGTCCAGGCGCGTGCTCATGACTGCGCGGTGATGCCCGCCGGGCCGGACTCGAGGCGGCGCGCGATCGCGTCGTGCAGACCCTCGTATGCGGCCGCGCGAGACGCCAGAGGTTGCGCCTCGATCACCTCAAGCGTCGAGAGCAGGTCATCCTGCTCCTCGTCCTGCGGTGCGGTCTGTTCCATGCCCTCAGGATATGTCCCGGAGCGGGAGATCCCGCGAAGGTCAGGGACGACGGAACGGATCCGCGTACAGCCGCTCCGGCACTCGGAACCCGTAGATGGCCCGACCGGTGTCCCAGATCGCCTTCGCTCCGGCGCGGAGCAGATCAACGGGATCGTCACCCTCCGCGAGGATGCGCACATCGGCGCCGTCCACCCGCACCTTGGCGCCGCGGACCGTGACGACGCCGTCGCTGACCACGGCGTGAGGGTAGGGCACGTGCAGCTCCCTCAGATCACGGAGGATGTAGGTCGGCTGCGACCCGGCCGGTGCTGCCAGCACGTGCTTGGGCCGGTCTATCCCGGTCAGCACGAGCGCGGAGGGGATGCCGGCACGGTTTGCTCCGAGGATGTCCGTGTCCAGCCGGTCTCCGAGGAAGAGCGGATGCTGTGCGGCGAAGCGCGCCACCGCCTCGTCGAAGATCGGCACTTCGGGTTTGCCCGCGACAGTGGCCAGTCGGCCGACGGCGGTGTGGACGGCCGACACCAGGGTGCCGTTTCCCGGGGCGATCCCCCGTGCTTGCGGGATCGTCCAGTCCGTGTTCGTCGCGATCCAGGGGATGCCGCCCTCCTCTTCAGGAAGAGCAAGTGCGTAGGACGCTTCAGCGAGCTGCGTCCAGCCCACTTCGGGGGCGAACCCCTGAATGACCGCGGCGGGGTCGTCGGCGGAGCTGCGGGTGACCACGAAGCCGGCCTTCTGAAGTTCGTCGACCAGCCCGTCGCCGCCGACGACGAGCACGGTGGAACCGGCTGCCACCCGGTCGGTGAGCAGCCGCACCGCGGCCTGTGGGCTGGTCACCACGTCGGTGGGCGCTGTGGCCAGGCCCAAGGCGCTGAGGTGGGCTGCGACGGAGACGTCGGTGCGGGACGCGTTGTTCGTGATGTAGCCGATGCGGCGTCCGGGACGACTGAGATTCAGGCTCTCGACCGCATGAGGCAGTGCGCCGTCGCCCGCATAGACGACGCCGTCCAGATCTGCCAGGACGACGTCGACACCGTCAAGCGGTGTGCGCTCCGGCGACCGGCGGGCGAACAGCGCCATCAGTCCTGGCTCTCGGAGTCGGCTGCCTCCTCGTCCGGGGACGCGGCATTCCGAGCGTCCGGGACGGGAAGCTCCTCGTCGACGGGCTCGTCCTCAACAGAGGGTTCCTCGGCGGGGAGTTCACCCTCGGCGAGATCCTCGACCGAGAGGTCCCCCTCGACGGGCTCGTCCTCGACGAGCTGGCCCTGCGTGGTGCCCTCATCCTCGGCGAAGCGGGGGTCCTCGAGCACCTCTTCGACATACAGCACCTCGAGGTCGTCGGATCCGTCAGCCGCGTCAAGCGCCGCCTGCGCCACGTCGGCCCGTCGGTGCCATTCGCGCGCTTCGTCGTCTCGGCCGAGATCTTCCAAAACCGTCGCGCGTGCGGAGAACAGCGCAGGGCTCCACTCGAACGCGCGATCCGGGTCCAGCTCGGGAATGTCCAGCTCCTGGAGTGCGCGCTCGGTCTCGCCGAGGTCCAGGCGGGCGCCGGACATCGCAATCGCGAGCTCGACCCGGACGGACTGGGCGAGGGAAGCCCGGTCGACAGCGCGACCGACCTCGAGCGCACGATCGGGTCGCCCGACACCGCGCTCGCTGTCGACCATCAGCGCGATCTGATCGTCACTGCCCGAGATGCGACGGTACGTGCGCAGCTCGCGCAGCGCGAGGGCGTAGTCGCCGATCGCGTAGGCAGTGATCGCCGCCGTCTCCCGGACCACTCCGATACGTCCCGCGCGGCGCGTGGCGGCGATTGCGTGCTGATGCGCCAGCTGCGGATCAGCGTCGATCACCTCGGCTGCCATCGCCAGGTGTCGGGCGACGGCGTCAGCATTCTCTTTGCTCAGTGTCTTCAGCTGGTTGCGCGCGGCCGCGTTCAGATCGGTCGCCACGACCTCGTCCGGAACGACGGGCTCCTCGAATGAGGAACGGACCGCACGGAGTTCTTCGGGACGGGACTGACGATCGTCTCGTCGCTCGTCGCGCCCGGTGCCGGCGCGGGGCGGTCGGCTACTGCCGTCGCGCGGGGTGAACGACCTGCGTTCACCGTCGCGGGGCGGGTACGACTTGCGCTCGCTGTCGCGCGGCGGGTACGAGGGTCGCTCGCCGTCGCGCTTGACGTACGGCTTCCGCTCGCCATCACGCGGCGGGTACGACTTGCGCTCGCCGTCGCGGGGCGGGTAGGAGGGTCGGTCGCCGTCGCGCTTGACGTACGGCTTCCGCTCACCATCACGCGGCGGGTAGGACTTGCGCTCACCCTCACGGGCGGCGTAAGGCTTCTTCTCGCCGTCGCGCTTCGGATACGCGGGTCGGTCGCCGTCACGCTTGACGTACGGCTTCCGCTCACCATCACGCGGTGGGTAGGACTTGCGCTCACCCTCACGGGCGGCGTAAGGCTTCTTCTCGCCGTCGCGCTTCGGATACGCGGGTCGATCGGCGTCGCGCTTGACGTACGGCTTCTTGTCGCCGGCGCGCGGAGCGCGCTCGGCGCGGCCACTCGATTCGTGGCGCGAGCCGTCTGGGGTGCTGCGCCGGCGCTGCGGAGGTTCGCCCTCGCGTGAGCGTCGGGTCGGATCGTCGTCTGCCATGTCCTTGATCCTCCCGGGTCGGTGCGTTAACGAGAAATGGCCACCCAGCGATGGGTGGCCATTTCACGAAAGAAGTCCGGCGGTGTCCTACTCTCCCACAGGGTCCCCCCTGCAGTACCATCGGCGCTGTGAGGCTTAGCT